>NZ_NQYG01000102.1:0-12432 GCF_002878485.1 Pseudomonas sp. AD21 | reverse complement strand
CTGCGGCGTACATACGAATATCCATCCCACACAAAACCCTGTGGGAGCGGGCTTGCTCGCGAAGGCAATCTGTCAGTTGATATTGGACTGACTGGCCCACCGCTTTCGCGAGCAAGCCCGCTCCCACATTTGCCTGCGGCGTACATACGAATATCCATCCCACACAAAACCCTGTGGGAGCGGGCTTGCTCGCGAAGGCAATCTGTCAGTTGATATTGGACTGACTGGCCCACCGCTTTCGCGAGCAAGCCCGCTCCCACACTTATCTGCGGCGTACATACAAATATCCATCCCACACAAAACCCTGTGGGAGCGGGCTTGCTCGCGAAGGCAATCTGTCAGTTGATATTGGGCCAACTGGCCCACCGCTTTCGCGAGCAGGCTCACTCCTACATTTGTCTGCGGCGTACACATGAATATCTACCCCACACAAAACCCTGTGGGAGCCAGCTCACTGTCACAAAGGCAGGCTGTGGGCCGCATTACTCTTCTATTCGGCCCGTGCTCTCACGGTCACGTTCGTAGTGGTGAGCCAGCGGCAGCGCCGGCAACCACGCCTCACGACGGACAGTCCAGAGTTCATAAGTGGGCTTGAAGCGGTTCGGCTCATCAAGCGACCCCACGTTGATTTCGACCTCGTCTCCCGACCGTGTGAAGACCGGAGAACCGCAGCGCAAACAGAAAAACCGGCCGTTATAGTCGCCGGTTTTGCCGGTGACCTTCAGCGCATGCCCCGGGAATATCGCCGAGGTGTGGAACAGCGCGCCGTGACGTTTGCGGCAGTCAAGGCAGTGGCAGATGCCGACGCGATAGGGCTGGCCAGATACTTCGAAACGCACATCGCCGCACAGGCAGCCGCCGGTGATTTGATCCATGTCGTAGCTCCTCTGATCGCTCATGTCTTCAGTGTCTAAACGCAACGCCGCACACCCGTTTAAATTACACGAATCGTTACGTCATAAAGGCTACAACGCCTTGCGTCGTTGCCTACGCGTACACCAGAATCCGCCGGCTTACACAGCTATGGGGTGGGCTATATCGTTTGCCGGTCACTGAATAACAGTGATCGGGTTTGGTAGCCCGCTTCTAAGTATGATGGCGACGCCATAGGCAGTTCCCTTTTTCAGGGACTCGTTTTTATATGGCGGCCATGCGTGGGGCTCCTTCGGGAGCGCCGGGTTTCCTGCTTAGACCGGTCTACCAACCCGCGTATGGCCGCCACCCTCGTTTGGTAGCGAGAGTGATGGCTCCTTACTTATGCTAAGCAGGAGCTTCATCCATGTTCAAAGTCACACCAAACCCGCCAGACACCGATCCAATCCCCCACGACCCCAGCCTTGACCCGCAGAAGGTCAAAGAGGCCACCGATCGCGCCCTCGATTTCTACCTCAACCCCGAAACCTCGAAGGCTTCAATGTTTTCACCCAAGGCCCGCCCCATCTACCTCGTCGACCCCACGCTGGATGACGAAACCCTGCTGGTCGAAGCCTGTGAATCGCTGTCGTCGGCCCATGCCATGGCCGGCAATATCGCCAACTCGGTGGGCGGCCCGGAGCGCAAGCCGCTGCTGGCGTTGCAACAGTTGATCATGTTGAACGAGCTGTTGGTCAATCGCTTGCTGGATAAGCTGCGCGTCCCGCAGTAGTTGCCAGACGGTTCAGTGAGGGGTTGCCCCTCACTGCTTCACGCAGTCCATACTGCACCTATCAACCCATCGTTTCGGACGCCGACATGCCCTCCCCCGAATCCTCCCTTCTGCAGAGCTGGCACAGCAACGCTGACGCCTGGATCGAGGTGATCCGCAGCGGTGCCATTGAAAGCCGTCAGCAAGTCACCGATCAGGCGATCCTGCTGGCCATCATGGGCCGCCAGCCGGAACGTGTGCTCGACCTGGGTTGCGGCGAAGGCTGGTTGTTACGGGTGCTGGCCGATCGCGGCATCGAGGCGGCGGGCGTGGATGGCGATGCGACGCTGGTCGAGGCGGCACGCGCGGCGGGCTCGACCAGGGTGCACGTCGCCAGTTACGAGGCGCTGGTCGAGGCCAAGGTCGATATCGGCCGCGAATACGATTTGATCTGCGCGAATTTCTCGCTGTTGCATCAAGACATCATCCCGCTGCTGACCGCCATGCATGCCCTGCTCACCCCGGGCGGTGCGCTGCTGATCCAGACCCTGCACCCGTGGGCGGTTGCAGCGGGGAATTATCAGGACGGCTGGCGCGAAGAGTCCTTCGCCGGGTTCAAGGGCCAGTGGCAGCCGATGCCGTGGTACTTCCGCACGCTGTCGAGTTGGCTGAATGCCCTGGACATGGCGGGGTTCCGGCTGGCCGGCCTGCAGGAACCGCAGCATCCGCAAAGCGCAGTGCCGCAGTCGTTGCTGATGCTCGCCGAACAGCGCTAACTCGGCAGCTCGAGCCCCTTGTGGGAGCGAGCCTGCTCGCGAAGACGGAGTGTCTGACAGGCTCGTTTCAGCTTGTGCCGACGCTTTCGCGAGCAAGCTCGCACCCACAATGTTTGGCTTTGCATGCTCCAATTTGTCGATCTACGGCACCGCCATTCGACCAAGGACTGACTACGCTGTTAATCCTGCGTGTCTAACCTGCCGAGGATGACTGCCATGCAACGCTTTCAAAAAATCACGCCGTGCCTGTGGTTCGACGATCAAGCCGAAGCGGCGGCGAAGTTCTACTGCTCAATCTTCGATCACTCGAAAATCACCGGCCTGACCCACTACAGCAAGGTCGGTCAGGAATTTCACGGTAAACCGGAAGGCGCGGTGATGACGGTCAGTTTCGAACTCGACGGCCAGAGCTTCACCGGGCTCAATGGCGGGCCGATGTTCAAGTTCAGTGAGGCAATTTCGTTTCAGGTCAACTGCCAGAATCAGGAAGAAGTCGACCATTTCTGGGGCAATCTGTCAGCCGGCGGCCCGGTCGAGGCCCAGCAATGCGGCTGGCTCAAGGACAAGTTCGGGGTGTCGTGGCAGATCGTGCCGGTGGCGTTCATGCACATGATGCTGGACGCCGACACCAGCAAGTCGCAGCGGGCGATGCAGGCCATGTTCAAGATGAAAAAACTCGACATCGCCGAACTGGAGCGGGCCTTTGCCGGCCAGAGCTAATACACTCCAGGTCTGGCCTGCCGGGAACAATAACGATGAAACACGCTGCCGCCAAAAACCCTGAAAAGGCCCCGCGCTTCTGGCGCGACGACGCCCTGCCGTTTATTGAAGCGCGGGCCATCGCCGATGGTCGTGAGGTTTGCTACTCACGACATTCCCATGCGCATTTTTCCATCGGTGCGATCACCGCCGGGCGCAGCATTTATGTGCATGAGCACGCGCAGTTCGAGGTCGCGGCCGGCACCGTGGTCCTGATGAATCCCGGCGACGTGCATGCCTGCAACCCGATCGATGACCAACCGTGGTCGTACCTGATGCTGTATGTGGAGACGCCGTGGCTGACGGATTTGCAGCATCAGCTCGGGTTCAGTGCCGAACTGGAGTTTCACCGATTTTCCACCACCCACTTGAATGACCCGCGACTGTTCCGCGACCTGCAAGGACTTTACGACACGCTGGTCGATGAGCAGCAGGACGCGCTGCGCAAACACAGCGCGGCAGTCGAGTTTTTCAGCGATCTGCAAGGGCGCCTGAACCCGGCGGAACAAGCGTTGCGCGAGCCGAACTTCAAACTCGAACGCGCCGCCGAGTTCATCCGCGAGCACTGCACCGCCCTGCTGAGCCTGGACGACATCTGCACGGCGGCGCAGTTGTCGCCGTCGTACCTGATCCGCGCCTTCAAGCAGCATTACGGCATGACCCCGCACGCCTTTGTGGTCAATCAGCGCATCCAGTTCGCCCGCGAGCGCTTGCGCAGCGGCCAGTTGATTGCCGATGTGGCGCTTGAAGCGGGATTCGCCGATCAGGCGCATTTTCAGCGAGCATTCAAACAGCACCTGGCTGCCACTCCGGGTCAATATCGCGGCTGACAGCAAAACCCGACTACGCTGCAGATCAACCACCCCCCCCTGGCCCGGGAGTTTGCCCTGGATGATCCTGATTCTTTTGCCGTGCGCCGATTACGACCCGACCGAAAGCAGCGTGCCGTGGCAGGCACTGCGCGATGCGGGCATCGAGGCACGGTTCGCTACGCCGCAAGGCCTGGCTGCCTACGCCGACCCACGGCTGGTGAGCACCGGGTTCGGACCACTGAACCCGATGCTGATGACGCGCAGAGCCGATCTGCACAGTTACGCGCAGATGATCGATAGCCCGGCGTTCCTTCAGCCGCTGGCGTATGCCGATGTCGATCCTGCTCAGTTCGACGGGTTATTGATCCCCGGTGGTCATGCCAAAGGCATGCGCAGCCTGCTGGAGTCCGCGCAGGCCCGAGACATCGCTCTGCACTTTTTCAACGCACAAAAACCCGTGGCGGCGGTGTGTCATGGCGTGCTGCTGCTGGCGCGCACCCTCGACCCCGACACCGGACGCTCGGTGTTGTTCGGGCGCAAGGTCACTGCATTGCTGGCGGCCACCATGGAATTGCCGGCATGGCTGATGACGGCGGCCTGGCTGGGTCGCTACTACCGCACCTACAAGCAGACCGTGGAAGCGGAAGTAACCGCCGCGCTGTCGAACACGTCCGATTTTGTCCGCGGCCCGCGCATTGCCAAACGCGACAGTGCGCAGGCGCCGCAAACCGGTTTTGTGGTGCGCGACGGACAACTGCTCACGGCTCGATGGCCCGGTGATTGTCACCGCTTCGCCGCAGAATGGGTGACCATGCTGCAAGGTAGATACCCAAGGTTCAAGGCAGCAGCAGATACCCTGCACTCACCGCCAGCAGCAATGCCATGAGCCGATTGAACAGACGCATTCCCGCCGGATTACCCAGGTAGCCACGTAAAAACGTCCCGGCATACACCCAGCAACCCACCGACAGATAGCAGATCACCAGATACACCGCGGCAAACTGCCAGACCAGCCGCGCCTCGCCATCGGCCACAAACGCGCCCATCCCTGCCACACAGGCCAGCCAGGCTTTCGGGTTGAGCCATTGCATCACCGCGCCGTACAGCATCGACGGCGCACGCCTCGCCTCCCCGGCATTCAACTGGCCGTTATCACTCGCCAGTTTCCAGGCCATGAACAACAGAAACGCCACGCCGGCCAACTGCACCACCCGGGTCAGGGACGGCCACAGTTTCAGGACTTCATGCAGCCCAAGCCCCATCAGCACCAACAACAGCACAAAACCCAGTGTGGCCCCCGCCACATGCCGCTGGCTGGCCCGGAAGCCAAACTGCGCCCCGGAGCTCAACGCCACGATATTCACCGGGCCCGGGGTTATTGAGGCCACCAACGCAAACGCCGCCATCGACACAATCAGACTCATCACGCACCTGCTTCAACTCGGGGAACAAGGTGCCAACGGTAGCCAGTACCTCGCTCCCGTGTATTGAACAAAATTGCCCACCCCGGCCGGCGTTCACCTGGCGGGCTGTCATGGTCATGATCCGCGCCTGTCAGTCGCTCCCGACCCTCACCGGCACGGTAAACCGAAACTCGGTGCCCTGCCCCGGCTCGCTGCTGGCCTCGACCCGCCCGCCATGGGCTTCAACAATCCCCTGTGTGATGTACAAGCCCAGTCCGGTCCCGGTGGGATTGCCCTCCTTCACCGTCCAGTAACGATCGAACACACGCGCCAGGTTTTCCTGGGGAATGCCTTCGCCGGTATCGCGCACGGTAAACACGATATCTTTGCCATCAGACTTCGCCCGCACGCCCACCGAGCCCATGCGCGGGGTGAACTTGATGGCGTTGCCGATCAGGTTCGACAGCACCTGAAACAGACGCTCCGGGTCGGCATGGATTTTCAGCTCGGGATCAGCTTCGAACGAGATACTGATGTCCTTGTCCAGCGCCAGTGGCCCGAGCAGCGCCTGGGTCTCCGCGAACATCTGCCCGACATCCAGAGTCTGCGGCGCGATGCTGTAGCGCCCGGCGTCGATTTTAGAGGTGTCGAGCAAGTCTTCCAGCAGCGTGTTCATCCGTCCGGCCGCCTGCTGCATGGTGTCGATCGCCGTGGAGATGCGCCGCGAGGTGTGCGGCCCATCGGAGCTGAAGGCCTTGTGCAGCATGCCGCAAAGCATCGAGATCACGGTCATCGGGTTGCGCAGGTCATGCGAGACCACCGCCACCAGCTCATCACGCGCGCGCACCGCTTCTTGCTCGCGACGCACCTGACGGGCCAGGTCATTTTCCAGTGCCGAGCGGCGCAGATCGTTGGCGGCGAACAGATCGCCGTGAGTCCACTTGGTGGAGATCCCGGCCATCTCGACTTTCCAGATTTCGAACGAGGTGCGCGGGCGCAGACGCAGGCCTGCCTCGCAGTTTTCCAGGGCCAGGGGCTTCTTCGGATCGCCGCTCCAGTTGATGTTTTCTTTCACCTCGGGGCGGAACCACAGCACGCCGTTGTCCACCGGTTTGGGCAGACTCATGGCGAGCAAGCCGCTGGCCACTGGCTGAAACTGCGCGGCTGGCGGGTAGACGCTCGCCAGATGATGGCTGGCGAACACCGGCTCGCCGCCGTCCTGCAACCACTTGTGCAGGGCGCGGATTTCGTCCGGCTCTGGGCAATTGCCGTAACGGTGCAATTGTTTGTCTTCGATGATCGCGATGCCCCCGGCCCCGGTCAGCGCCATCAGCACTTGCGGCTGCTGCGCCAAGCCATCGAAGACGTTTTGCGGCGAATCGATCATTGCCTGATTGAGCAGCGCCAGCGCTTCGACTTTTTCTTCGCGCTGACGGCTGATTTCCAGCGATTCCATGGCGCTGATCTGCAGCGACAGCACCTGGCCGATGGTCTGGCAAGCGCTACGCAGTTCATGCGGCACGTGCAGCGGCTGGCGGTTGCCGCAACTGATCAGGCCCCACAGCTTGTCGCCCTTGAGCAAGGAAATGCTCATCGACGACAGCACGCCCATGTTCTTCATGTACTGGCAGTGAATCGGCGAGACGCTGCGCAGCGTCGCGAAGCTCAGGTCCAGCGCGGTCTGGGTATCGGGGCGCAGCTTGGGCACCAGCGGCACCGGCTGATAATCGGCGTTGGGGATGATCCGTAACCAGTTGGTGCGGTACAGCTCACGCGCCTGTTCGGGGATGTCCGAGGCCGGGAAAAACAAACCGTTGAACACTTCCATCGACGGATCGGACGCCTCGGCAATCACCTGGCCGTGGCCCTCCTCTTCGAATCGGTAGATCAACACCCGGTCGTAACCGGTCATCGCCTGGATTTCCTTGACGCTGATGTCGTACAGCGCCTGCAGCGTGGTGGCCGCTTGCAGACGCTGGAGCATGCGCCCCAGATGGGTCTGATTGCCGGCGACGTTGCGCGGCTGGAAGTGCTCGACGTGGATTTCCAGCTCCAGAATCAATACGCCCTGATGGCGATGCAACAGGCCTTCGAACGCGGTGTCGTTGAGGTGAAAATGCAGCGGCCCCGCGTCGGAAAACGACGGCTGCAGCAAGGCCTCGCGCACCGCATCGGCGTGCGGTTCGCCAAGCAGACTGTGCAGCGGCTGGCCGATCAGCTCTTGCGCCGGACGGGCCAGCAGGGTCTCGACGTTGGCGCTGATCTGCATGATTTCCAGCGCAGGCTCGCTGAGCGTCAGCAACAGGCCATGGGGCTGGATCGCCCCGGGAAAGCGGATCGGTTCGTCGGCGCAGTTGGCCAGCAGTTCTTCAAACGCGTCCTGGTCTTGCGGGGTCATGCCAGTACCTCCCGGCGTTCGAGCCAACGCTCGAAACAGCTGAATGTGGTTTGGGCCGCCGCAACAACGGCTGCGCGCTCGTCGACGTCCATTGGGCGCGCGCCCAGGTATTCGATGAAGTCGCGCCAGCGACGGCCAGTCGTGGCGCCGTAGACATCGAGGAATGCCGCGCCGTTTTCCGCGTACAGGCTCAAGCGCGTGGCGATTTCGCGGCGCAGGATCTGCCCGCCCAGCGTCGCGCCTTCGAGCACGTACAACACGCCCAGGCATGCAGCGCTTGTATCGATGACCGGCAATTGGCGACAGATCGGCAAGTGCTCCAGCCCCTCGGGCGATTCGCCCAGCGCGTGCAGATCACGCTGCAGGATTGGCGTCTTGAGGCGCGGGGCAATATCGAAATCGGCGGGGACGCAGGCGCTGGCGAGCAGTGCGGACTCCAGTGGCCGGTAAAACCCGTAATAGGCTTGCATCAGCCGCCGGAAGGCGTTGGTATCGAGTTGTTCGGAGAAAAAGGGAAGGCGTTTTTCCAGTGCGATGTGCAGTTCGGCAGTGCCGGCTCGCAGATCTTGCAGCACCGTTGGCACATAGATTTCACGGGCCTTTGCTTGCATGTAGATCGCTCTAGGTGGGGCCGCTTCGGGGCCGGCGGGGTGTTTGCAACGTCGACGAATAGTACACGGCGAACGCATTTTCTGACTGGGCGCACAGGTTTTTTTCTGAATAAACCATCGCCTTGTGACTTTTCAGAGTTCCGGCAAATCGGAAAAGTTCGACGCAATCAAAAGAGGGCTGTCGATGCTGTACCGCGAGAGCACCGCGTGACTGTACGGGTCGCGCCGCCCGGGGGCTGTGATAAAAATGCGCATCCACGTTTCTGGAGTGCCGCCATGGACCTCGCTACGCTCACGTTGTTTCTCCCGGCCTGTTTCGCCCTGAACATGGCCCCCGGGCCGAACAACCTGCTGTCGGTGAGCAACGCCACCCGTTATGGCTATCGCCGTGCCTGTGCGGCCGGTATCGGGCGAATTCTGGCGTTCGCCGGGATGATCGCCCTCGCCGGCGCGGGGCTGTCGGTGGTACTGCAAACCTCGGAATGGCTGTTCCACGCGATCAAGATCATCGGCGCGGCGTACCTGCTGTACCTGGCGTGGCAACTGTGGCGGGCCAATCCCGACGCCGAGCAGCAGGTAACGGGCGCCTCGGTTGGCTTTTTCCGCCTGGCGCGCCAGGAGTTTCTGGTGGCGGCGGGCAACCCGAAAGCTATCCTGCTGTTCACCGCATTCCTGCCGCAATTCGTCGACCCGGGCCGTCCGGTGCCGGCGCAATTCGCCGTGCTCGGCGCGCTGTTCCTGCTGCTGGAATGGATCGCCATCGGCGCCTACGCCTGGATGGGCCTGCACATGCGCCGCTGGTTCGCCGAGCCGCGCGGCAAACGGATTTTCAACCGTTGCTGCGCGGGGCTGCTGTCGGCGGCGGCTTCGGTGCTGTTGATGGCGAAACGGGCTTAAGCCTCGGACGGGCCTTTGAGTTCGACCTGATTGCCGTCCGGGTCGAAGCAGTACAGCGACAGGCCGTAGCCCTCGGCGCCGAAGCGTCTGGCGGCTTTTTCGACGGTCAGGCCGTGCGCCTGCAAGTGTTCGGTCAGCGCTGGCTCATCGAACGGCTCGATGCGCAGGCAGAAGTGATCGACGTTGCGCCGCTCGGCACCGGCCGCCCCGCCGCCCTTGCGCCCGAGTTCCCCCTGCAAGTCGACAAGGTCGATCATCGAACTGCCGGCGCGCAGGTGCACCAGTCCCATTTTCTCGTTGTGCCGGACCACTTCGGCACCGAAGACCTGGCCGTAAAAATCGATACTGCGTTGCAGATCCGCAACGCGCAGCACGATATGGTCGATGCGTTGGATGATGAACGGTTGCATGGGTTTGCTTCCTCAAATCAGCGACCCGCTGATTGTGGTGCAGAATCGAAAAAATTCACTGTCGATTTTTCGGTGGAGCCATCGAAATCCTGGATTTAAGCTCTGACCATGAACATACAAACCACACTGCTGCCGCCCCACGCCGAGATGGTTCGCGCCATGCTCGAACGCGACACCGCCTACGAGGGGGTGTTCTTCACGGCCGTGAAAACCACCGGGATCTTCTGCCGCCCCAGTTGCACGGCGCGCAAACCGAAACCGGAAAACGTCGAATTCTTCGCCCATGCCGATGAGTGCCTGTCAGCCGGTTATCGCGCTTGCCTGCGCTGCAAGCCGCTGGACGCTGCGGCCATCGCCCCCGATTGGGTTCAGCGCCTGCTCAGCGCCGTCGACGCCGACCCGGAGCTGCGCTGGAGCGACGCCCAGTTGCTGGCCGAAGGCATTGAGCCGCTGAAGCTGCGACGCTGGTTCAAACAGCATTTCGGCATGACTTTCCACGCCTGGCTGCGCACCCGTCGGCTCGGCATGGCACTGGGCGGGATCCGCCAAGGCACTTCGATTGACCATGCGGCGTTTGATTCCGGCTACGAGTCGCTCAGTGGCTTTCGCGATGCGTTCCAGAAGTCGTTCCACATCACCCCGGGCCGCGCGGCCAACAGTGAACCGCTGCTGTTCACCCGCCTGACCACGCCGTTGGGGCCGATGATCGCCATGGCCGAACGCCGTGGGCTGGTGTTGCTGGAGTTTCTCGATCGCCCGGCGCTGACCCGCGAGGTCGAAGAGTTGCAAACCCGCCACGGCTACGTGGTCGCGCCGGGGCACAACACGCATCTGCAGCAGATCGAGCAGCAACTGAACGAATATTTTGCCGGCGCGCGCAACGTGTTCAGTGTGCCGCTGCACCTCCCCGGCAGCGAGTTCGCCCGGCAAGTCTGGCGCGAACTGCTGAACATTCCCTATGGCCACACCAGCACCTACGGCACCATCGCCGCACGTCTGGGCAAACCCGGCGCCAGTCGCGCGGTGGGCCTGGCCAACGGGCACAATCGGCTGGCGATCGTGGTGCCATGCCATCGGGTGATCGGTGCGGATGGTTCGCTGACCGGCTATGGTGGTGGGCAGCCGCGCAAGGCGTTTCTGCTGAGGCTGGAAAACGCCGCCGTGCAACTCACGCAACCACTGGCTTTCTGACGACGGCACAACCTACGAGAAGGGATTTCGATGAGCACGCTCGACACACAGTTTCACCAGTTACACCAGGATGGCCTGCTGATCCTGACCAACGTCGCCGATGCCACGGGTGCGCGACTGGTCGAACAGGCCGGCGGCAAAGCCGTTGCCACCAGCAGCGCGGCGGTGGCCTGGGCGCACGGTTATCCGGATGGCAACACCCTGCCCCTCGAACGCCTGATTGCCACCGTGGAATCCATCGCGCGAGTGATCAAGGTGCCACTGAGCGTGGACATCGAAGCCGGTTACTCCGATGACCTCGGGCGTGTGGCCGAGGTCATCGACGCGGTGCTGGCCGCCGGTGCGGTCGGGATCAATATCGAGGACGGCAGCGGCGCCCCGGAGCTGTTGGCGCGCAAGATCGAAGTGGCACGGCAGGTCGCCCACAAGCGTGATGTGAAGCTGTTCATCAACGCCCGCACCGACGTTTACCTCAAGAGCCTGGTGCCGGCGGAGGACCGCGTCGCCGAAACCCTGCGCCGCTCAGCGCTGTACCAGGCCGCCGGGGCCGATGGTTTGTTCGCAGCCGGCGTCACGGCGGCCTATGAAATCGAGGCGATCTGCAAAGGCACATCGCTGCCGGTCAACGTCCTCGGGTTCGCCTGCCTGCCCTCGCCGACCGAGCTGCAAGCCCTGGGCGTGCGCCGCCTGAGCGCCGGGTCCGGCATCGCCGAATTCCTCTATGGTGCGATGGGCGCGCTGGTGAAAAGCTTCCTCGCCAGCGGCAAGCTCGACACCCCTGACCTCAAAGCGCTCAGCTACAGCGAAGTCAACGGTCTGCTGAAATAAGCATGGCCGAGTCTTATCAAGCGGCCAGCGAACATCTGGCCGCACTCGACGAAGACTGGCAGCGACACATCAGCGCCATCGGCCCCTGCCTGCATCAACCGCACCCGGCGCGTGATCCTTACGAATCACTGGTGCGGGCGATTGCCTATCAGCAATTGCACGCCAAGGCCGGGGACGCGATTGTCGGGCGCCTGATCGCGTTGTTTCCGGGGCAGACCTTTCCCCGGCCTGAACAGATTCTCGCGACGAGCTTCGAACAATTGCGCGGCTGCGGGTTTTCTGCGGGCAAGATTGCGACGATTCAGGGCATCGCCCAGGCGACCCTGGACGGCGTGGTGCCGGATTACCCCACGGCGCTGGCGATGGACGACGAGGCGTTGATCGAACGTCTGGTCAGCCTGCGCGGAGTTGGCCGCTGGACTGTGGAAATGCTGCTGATTTACAGCCTGGAACGCATGGATATTCTGCCGGCGGACGACTTCGGTGTGCGCGAGGGTTATCGGCGATTGAAGGGGCTGGACGTGCAGCCGACGCGCAAGCAGATGATCGACATCGGCTTGGCGTGGAGTCCTTATCGGACGGTGGCGGCGTGGTATTTGTGGCGGGTGGCCAAGGGATAGACCGCGTTATCGTGCTTCGTCGCTCGCTCCCACAGGGACATGCGTTCCAAATGTGGGCTTGCTCGCGAAGACTGACTCGCAGACAACACACACTCTGCTGGCA
>NZ_NQYG01000101.1:0-13182 GCF_002878485.1 Pseudomonas sp. AD21 | reverse complement strand
GTATCGGTATGTGCCGAATCCGACGGGGTGGGTGGATCCGTTGGGGTTGGCTTGCACGCCGTGTCCAGGAGCAATACAGGCTGATGGGCCATATAGTGAGATAGTCCCCGGCGGTGGTTTAGAGGCTCACGAGTCTCGAGGTGGGCATGTCATAGCGAAGCATGTCGATAGGTCTGAGGCTCAACTGAGAGCTAGACTACAGGAAGAGCCAAACATACCTATCGCATCAACATTTCCTAATAGATTTGAAGCTGAAGCCGCATTGTCGAATGTCATTAGGAATAATCAGAAGAAAATTGATGATTTTGTAAAAGGTAAAATGAAGAAGTTTGTTATCAATGAGAAAGTTTCGGCCCCAGCAGGGGTGGGTGTTGTGCGAAAGAGTGGAAAATTAGAGCCGTTGCTTAGCATCAGATTAGTGCTTCAGCGAGATGTGAAGTCGCCGCTTGGATACTTTATTTTGACGGGATTTGTAAATGACAAATGAAGAGTTTCCTCAGCTATTTCAGTTTCTCGGAGCTTATTTTCATGAGGACTGGATGGGCGAATTTGATGTCGCTGATGATGTCGTTAAATCGTTCATTGCGGATTCTGAAGCTTGCGTAATTCTGGATGTAATAAAGGAAACTGAAGCTGCATTGGCGCTTGATCTAGCAGAAGAAGATATTCGAGATTTTTTATTGACGGAGATGGGATGCAGTTACTGTTATTGGCACGAATGGCAGGATGGAATTACGTGGCTGAAACACGTACTTGTAATCCTCCAGACCTCAAAAAATAATATCTGAATGCCGGGAGAGGCTGGAGTTGACGTTCAGTTGATCGCTCCCTGAGGTAATCCGAGCTCAAGATTTTACAGTTGGGAAATCATGCGTGAAGCCTATGTGCTCGCAATCACCAGGGTTGAACGCGGACTTCCTCGTTACACCGGACAGAGTAGGAAGGGCGCCAACGTTGTAAAGATGAGGCTTCCTGACGCTGGGGAAGGTTACAAGCCAAATAGAAGGGACAAAGAAAATCCTAGATTAATTACCAATATGGGAGGGTTCGAAATGAAGTTCGATCCCATTACAAACGTACCATTTACTCTTTATCCGAAGGAGTGATTTTATGTACATTGATCCTGAAATATCGAAGCCTTATCTACCGAGTCCCGCATATTTTTTGTGTTGTTTTGATATTTATGATCGTGACGTGGTCGGCGGCACTAGAAGCTGAGTCTAGAGTGACTTTACTGACCCCTTCGCGAGCAAGCCCGCTCCCACAGGGATTGGTGTCGTCTGGGGCGTTAGCGTTGGCCGATTAGTTGTGGAGGGTGGAGGTCGGGCGTGTTGAGGCTATCAATCACATGCACGCTATACCCCGGAACATTCTTCGCATGATGCTTCGCCTGCGAAGCAATTTCCGCGAGTTGGCTGGCATCCAGTTCGGCGCAGGCCTCGGGGTGCAGGTGGACTACGCCGATGGACAGTGACAGCAGTGGAAACTCCTGCCGCATACCCTGACGGTTCGGCGCGATGAAGCACCCCGCCTCAAGATGCTCAGGGCGATAGAAGCGCCGGCATTGGCTCTGGAAGTCGTCGAGCAGCTGATTGAGTCGTTTGCGCCAGTCTTCCGGGCCGAGGACGAGGAGGAAGTCGTCGCCGCCGATGTGGCCGACGAAGTCGCGGGAAGGGTCAACGCGTTCGTTCAGGCATTGCGCCAGGCACAGCAGGACTTCGTCGCCACGGCCGTAGCCGTAGATGTCGTTGAAGGGTTTGAAGCTGTCGATGTCGACGTAGCAGATGATCGACTCGCGGCCCTGTTGCAGCAGGCGGGTCAGGCATTGCTGGATCGGCACGTTGCCGGGCAGCAGGGTCAGCGGGTTGGCGTAGCGGGCCTGCTGGATTTTCAGTTCGGTGATCAGTTTGAGCACGTCAATTACCCGACCCAGGCCGAGATAGCCGCCGTTGAGGGTAATGATGAAATCTTCTTCGATGCGCTGACGGGCGCGGCTGGTGATCAGGCGGCTGACCTGTTGCAGCGACTGGCTCATCTCCACGGCGAGGAAGTCGTCGTTCATCAGGCGGCTGATCGGTTTGCGCGCGAACAGGTCGGTGGCGAACGGTTTGAGCAACGCGTCGGACAACGAATGGCGATGGACGATGCCGCACGGCTGGCCTTGTTCATCGAGCACCGCCAGTGAGTTGAGGTTGGCCTGGCGGCGGAAGGCTTCCAGCACCGTGGCGGTCGGTGTGTCGCGATGCACGGCTGGTTGGTCGTTGAGCAGGGCGCTGAGGTCGCTGCCTTCGTCGTTGAGGGCCACGGCATTGCTGTCGTGTTTGGGCATCAGGGCCCGGGCATCGTGGGGTGGATGTTCCTGTGGGCGCCCCAGCAGATAGCCCTGCACCAGATCGACGCCCATTTCGGTCAACACCGCCAGCTCTTCCAGCAACTCGATACCCTCGGCAATCACCTGCGCTCGCGAAGCCTTGGCGATTTGCAGGATCGAGCCGACGAACTCGCGTTTCAGCGCATCCTGATGAATACCGTCGATGAAGTGGCGGTCGATCTTCACGTAATCAGGGCGCAGCTCGGACCACAGGCGCAAGCTCGAATAGCCGGCCCCAAGGTCATCCAGCGCAATTGAAAAACCCATCGCGCGATAGTGATGCAGCGCAGTTTGCAGCAACTGGAAATCGTCGATCGGTGTCTGTTCGGTGAGTTCGATCACCACCTGGCTCGGTGGTATGCCGAAATCCTGCAGTAGCTGCAGGGTGCGTCCCGGCTGGTGCGCCGCTTCGAGCAGGGATTCCGGCGAGACGTTGAGGAACAGCTTGCCCGGCAGTTGCTGCTCGTTGAAGCGACGGCAGGCAGACTGGCGACAAGCGATCTCCAGTTCGCTCAGGCGGCCGGCCTGACGCGCCACGGCGAACAGCGCGATAGGCGAGTGCAGCGGGCTGTTGGACGGGCCACGGGTGAGGGCTTCGTAACCGAGGATGCGGCGTTCGGAGAGACTGATGATCGGCTGGAACAGACTGTGCAAACCGCTTTGAGTCAGGATCGAGCTCAAGGCACTCAGCTGTTCGGTCGTGGTCATGGCAATCTCTGGCGATAAAAAAAGGACTGGGAGCGCTCTCGATGAAGAGAGTGGCTCCAGTCCTTTATTTCACGACAGAATGATGACTGTTTGATGACGCTCCGAGGAGCGTCAGCATTAAATTGCCATCACCTTACTTCTTGGCTACCTGATTGCTCAGCTTCAGGTAATCCAGCAGCACGCGCCCGGTTTCGCTCAGGTAGGCGTCGTCTTCTGGTTTGACCTTGTCCGGCTCGGCGGCCGCGAGGGCATCGTCGTCTTCTTTCTTCAGTTCTTTGAGCGGCTCTTCGCCTTTGGCTTTGCGACGGATGTTCTCCATCGCCAGTTGCTTGGCGTCGATGTCGGTGTGCTGGGCACGGCGTTCGGCTTCGTTGAGGCTGACGGTTTTTTCTTCCATCAGCTTCTGCGCCAGGGCCAGCTTGTCGCGGATGAACACGAACTCGGCGTCTTTGGCACTGCGTGCATCATGCTCGGACTTGAGCTGCGCCAGGTACGGCTTGAACGGATCGACCGCAGGCTTGATCGCCGCCTTGATGGTGTCCCACGGCATGGCTTCCGGCAGGGCGCTTTCGCCGATTTCCTTGGTGTCGATGATCGACGGATAATCGATGTCCGGCAGGACGCCCTGATGCTGGGTGCTCTGACCGGAAACCCGGTAGAACTTGGCCAGGGTCAGTTTCAGTTCGCCATGGTTCAGCGGCTGAATGGTCTGCACCGTGCCTTTACCGAAGGTCTGGCCACCGATGATCAGCGCGCGATGGTAGTCCTGCATGGCGCCGGCGAAAATCTCCGAAGCCGAGGCGGACAAGCGATTGACCAGCAATGCCATCGGGCCTTTGTAGAACGCGCCCGGGTTTTCATCTTCCAGTACATCGACGCGGCCATCGGCGTTACGCACGAGGACGGTCGGGCCCTTGTCGATGAACAGGCTGGTCAGCTCGGTGGCTTCCTGCAGGGAGCCGCCGCCGTTGTTGCGCAAGTCGATGACCACGCCGTCGACTTTCTCTTTCTGCAGTTCGGTCAGCAGTTTCTTGACGTCACGGGTGGTGCTCTTGTAATCCGGATCACCGGCACGGAACGCCTTGAAGTCGAGGTAGAAGGCCGGAATCTCGATCACGCCGAGCTTGTAGTCCTTGCCGTCCTGTTTCAGGTTCAGCACGGATTTTTTCACCGCCTGATCTTCAAGCTTCACCGCTTCGCGGGTGATCGGCACGATCTTGCTGGTCTGGTCGTTCGGCGCGTTGCTGGCCGGAATCACTTCCAGACGAACCACGGTGCCTTTCGGGCCGCGGATCAGCTTGACCACTTCGTCCAGGCGCCAGCCCACCACGTCGACCATCTCTTTGTTGCCCTGGGCAACGCCGATGATCTTGTCAGCCGGTGCAACCTGTTTGGTCTTGTCGGCCGGGCCTGCGGGCACCAGACGCACGACTTTCACTTGATCGTTGTCGCTCTGCAACACGGCGCCGATGCCCTCCAGGGACAGGCTCATGTTGATGTCGAAGTTCTCCGCGTTATCCGGCGACAGATAGTTGGTGTGCGGATCGTACGACATGGCGAAGGTGTTGATGTACGCCTGGAAGATGTCTTCCGGACGGGTCTGGTCGAGGCGCGCCAACTGGTTCTTGTAGCGCTTGGTCAGGGTTTCCTGGATCTGCTTCGGCTCTTTGCCGGCGATCTTCTGCCGCAGCACTTCGTCCTTGACGCGTTTGCGCCACAGGTCGTCGAGTTCAGCAGTGGATTTGAGCCAAGGGGCGTCCTTGCGATCGATCAGCAAGGTTTCCTTGGTGGTGAAGTCCATCTTGTCGACGCCCTTGTTCAACTCCGCAATGGCGAAGTCCAGGCGCGCCTTGACGCGGTCCAGATAGCGCTTGTAGATGGTGAACCCGGCGTTGAGGTCGCCGCTTTTGAGGAAGTCGTCGAACTGGGTCTTCCACTTGTCGAATTCGGCGATGTCGCTGGCCATGAAGTAGCTGCGCGATGGATCCAGCAGCTTGATGTAGCTGTCGTAGATGATCACCGAGCGCGCATCGTCGAGCGGCGGCTTGCTGTAGTGGTGACGCTTGAGCAACTCGACGACGTTGAGACTGGCGATCACTTCGTCGCGATCAGGCTGCAAGTTGTCCCAGCTGTTGGCTGCGAATGTTTTGCCCGACATCGGCAACAGGCCGATACCGATGAAAAGAGCGAGGGCGGTGCTGGGGAGCAAATGCTTCATGCTGATTCGACGCGGGGACAATTGATAACGCATATTAGGCCGTCTTTGAAGTCGCCGGTTCTACGAGAGCCGGTCGCATAATGCAAAAAGCCCGGCGCTACAGCTTCGGGCTCAGTCCAGACTCACTATGGAGGCACTGTGAAGGCATTGCAAGGCGTTGAAGGTCAAGTGGCATGGGTTGAAGAGCCGAGTCCTGCGTGCGATGTAGGACAAGTGCGCATTCGCGTGGCGGCAGCCGGCCTCAATCGCGCCGATTTATTACAGAAAGCCGGGCTTTATCCGCCACCGCCCGGCGCCAGTCAGGTGCTCGGTCTTGAGTGCTCCGGGGTGATCAGCGAGGTCGGCGCCGGGTCCTCCTGGCAGGTTGGTGACCGGGTCTGCGCCTTGCTGGCCGGGGGCGGGATGGCCGAAGAGGTGGTGGTCGACGGGCGGCACGTGCTGCCGGTGCCCGAGGGCGTCTCGCTGATCGAAGCCGCGGCATTACCCGAGGTTTATGCAACGGTCTGGCTGAATGTGTTTCAACTGGCGGCGTTGAAACCGGGTGAGAAAGTTCTCTTGCACGCCGGAGCCAGTGGAATTGGTTCAGCGGCCATTCAGCTGTGCAAGGCGTTCGGCAACCCGTGCTGGGTCAGCGTCGGCTCGGCCGAGCGTCTGGCCTACTGTGAAGCGCTCGGCGCCCAGGGCGGCGTGGTGCGCAGCGATGACCTGGAGGGCCTGCGCGACTTCGCTCCGTTTGACGTGATCCTCGATCCGGTTGGCGGCACTTACGCCGCGCTGAACCTCAAGCTGATGGCGCTCGACGGACGTTGGGTGCTGATCGGGTTGATGGGCGGGCGTGAGGCGAAGCTGGATCTGGCGCAGGTGCTGGCCAGGCGTGTGCAGTTGCTCGGTTCGACCCTGCGCAGCCGTGATGATCAATTCAAGACGGACCTGCTCAGTGACCTGGGGCAGCACGTGTGGCCGCTGTTTGCCGAAGGGCGGTTGAGCCCGCAACTGGCGAAAACTTTTCCGGTGAAAGATGCCGAAGCGGCGTTTGCCGAGTTGGCGAGCAATACGGTGGCGGGGAAGGTGGTGCTGGTGATTGACGACAGCCTGAGCTGACAACACCGGAAAACCTGTGGGAGCGGGCTTGCTCGCGAAAGCGGAGTGTCAGTCGATAAGTTTTTGACTGATTCACCGCCTTCGCGAGCAAGCCCGCTCCCACATTTGAATCTATGGTTACTTCCAGAGGTGGATCGGCCAGCCGGCTTTTTCGGCGTGCTCAAGGAGCACCGGATCCGGATTCACCACATGCGGGAAATCCACCTTCAGCAACAACGGCAAGTCGTTGCGTGAGTCGGAATAAAAACTCGCGCCTTCAAGATTTTCTTCCTCGGCGTCCAGCCACTCCAGCAAGCGGGTGATCTTGCCTTCGCGGTAGGTCAGCGTGCCAACGGTGTGGCCGCTGTAAACGCCATGCGCGACTTCCAGTTCGATCCCCAGAATCTCGTCGATGCCGAGTCGGTCGGCAATCGGTCGGACCAGGTGCGTGCCCGACGCCGAGATCACCAGAATCCGGTCACCCGCCTTGCGATGAGCGGCGATGGTTTTGGTCGCATCGCTGAAGATGATCGGCTCGATGAAATCTTCCACCCAAGGCCCGACCAGATGATCGACTTCTTCCGGCGTGCGGCCGATCAATGGCTCCAGGCTGAAGACCATGTACTCTTCCATGCGCAATTTGCCATGGCTGTAGGCGTCCATCAGCTCGTCGTTCTTGCGCATGAACGACTCGGGATCGACCCAGCCCAGGCGCCCCATCTGCTCGCTCCAGAGGGTGGCGCAGTCGCCGTGGATCAGGGTTTCGTCCAGATCAAAAATTGCCAGGGCCATCAGTGCAGTTCTCTCTTCAACGTCAGCAAAGTCATCAGGCTACCTCACACAGGGCCGTCGGATCGATTGAAAGTGCCAGGCGCTGACCGTCGGGATGCAGATCCGCCGCCGAGCGGTTGAGCACGTCCACCACCAGTTCCACGCCACGCGCCTCGACCCGATAGCGGATCACGTTACCGAGCAGGCTGTGGCTGCGGATCTGCGCGTCGAGTTCGCCATTGAGGCTCAATTCGATGGCTTCCGGACGAATCGCGATGCGGTGGTTGATCGGCCGTTGCAGCAGCTTCGATGCGTCGTCGGCGTCGAGCAGGTTGTAGTTGCCGATGAAGCCGGCGGCGAACAGATCCACCGGCGCGGTGTAGAGGGTTTCAGCGTCGCCGCTCTGGACGATTTTCCCTTGGTTCATCAGGAAAATCCGGTCGGACATGGTCAGCGCTTCTTCCTGATCGTGGGTGACGAAAATAGTGGTCAGGCCGAGTTCTCGCTGGATCTGCCGGATCTGTTCACGCAGGTGTTTGCGAATCCGCGCATCCAGCGCCGACAGCGGTTCATCCAGCAGCAGCAAGCGTGGACGGGTGACCAGCGAGCGCGCGAGGGCGACGCGTTGGCACTGACCACCGGAGAGCTGGTGCGGATAGCGGCCGGCGAAGTCGTTGAGCTCAACCAGTTTCAGCACCTCTGAGACACGCTTGTGGCTGTCGTCGGCATTGACCTTTTGCATCCGCAGGCCGAAGGCAACGTTCTGTTCAACGGTCATGTTGGGGAACAGTGCGTAGCTCTGGAACACCATGCCGATCCCGCGTTTTTGCGGGCTCAGCGGCACGATATCGACGCCATCGAGCAGAATCTTGCCGCCATCCACCGGGGTCAGGCCGGCAATGCAGCGCAGCAGCGTTGACTTGCCGCAACCCGAAGGGCCGAGCAGGGTGACGAATTCGCCCTTGTTGATTTCGCAGTTGATGTCGCTGAACACCGGGGTGCCGGCGTAGTTTTTCTTCAGGTTCTGGACGCTGACATAGCTCATTCGCTTTTGTCCTTGTTCAAGATGTTGGCGATCCAGGTCAGGACCAGCACGAAAAAGAAGTACGAGATCACCAGCGCACTGGTGAAGTGACCGCTGCTGTTGCGCATGTTGTTCAGATAAACCTGCAAGGTTTCGTAACGCGTGCCGACCAGAATGTTGGCAAAGACGAACTCGCCGAAGAGGAACGAGAACGACAGCAGCAATGCGACCATCAGGCCTTTGCGCAGGTTGGGTAGCACCACCAGGAATGCCGCCTGAAAGGTGCTGGCGCCGAGCAGTTGCGCCGCGTCCATCAAGTCGCGCAGGTTGATCGCTTGCAGGTTGTTGGTGATCGCCCGGTACATGAACGGCAGCGCCACGGTGAAGTAGCAACCGATCAGGATCCATGGCGTGCCGACCATTGCCAGCGGCCCGGAACCGTAGAGCTGCAACAGCCCCACCGACGACACCACTGGCGGCACCGCGAAGGGCAGCAGGATCAGGATGTTCATCAGCGCATCGAGTTTCGGAAAGTGGTAATGCACCACGAACAGCAGCGGCAGAATCAACACCACCGACAGCACCAGTGCGCCGACGCACACCAGCAACGATTGGCCGAAGGCGTGCAGAAAGCGCGGATCGCTCCACAACTGGATATACCATTTGAAGGTGAAGCCGCTGGGCAGGATGGTCGCCGACCAACTGCTGGCGATCGAGTAGATCAGCGTGCCCACCAGCGGCAGCAGCAGGATCGCGAACAACAGGTAAACCACGACGCGGTGGTAGACGCCGGCCGGGCCGGATTCAGCGCGAGACATGGTAGCTCCTCTTCAACAGCAGTTGATGCACGACGGTGACGATGGTCATCAACGCCACCAGCACCACGGCCAGCGCGCTGGCGAGGTTCGGGTCCAGCGAAATGTCGCCGGAGACCATCGCCGCGATGCGGATCGGCAGCACGTTGAAGTTGCCGGTGGTCAAGGCATACACCGTAGCGTAGGCGCCTAGGGCGTTGGCCAGCAGGATCACGAAGGTGCCGAGCAGCGCCGGGGTCAGCACCGGCAGACCGATGTGGCGCCAGAACTGCCAGCCGTTGGCGCCCAGCAGCGCGGCGGACTCGCGCCAGTCTTCACGCAAGGCGTCGAAGGCCGGGTAGAGCAGCAGCACGCCGAGGGGAATCTGGAAGTAGGTGTAAAGGATGATCAGGCCGGTTTTCGAGTACAGGTTGAAGTCCTGAATGATCCCGGCCTGCTTGAGCATGATGGTGATGCTGCCGTTGAACCCGAGCAGGATGATGAAGGCGAAGGCCAGCGGCACACCGGCGAAATTGCTGGTCATGTTGGCGAAGGCATTCACGAAGTTACGCAGTTTCGAGTCGACCCGGCGCAGCGAATACGCACCGAGCACGGCGATGATGATGCCGAACACACTCGACCAGAAGCTGATCTCGAGGCTGTACTGGATCGCCTGCAGATAGAACTTCGAACTGAAGATCTTGCTGAAGTTTTCGAAGCCCCAGCCGAACTCTTCCGACTGCAGGCTGTTGATCATCACCCAGACCAGCGGGGCGATTTCGAACACGATAAAGAACAGGGCGAAGGGCACCAGGCACAAGGCTGCCAGCCATTTGCCGCGAGTCATTGAGTTCACTTGAGCAGCTCCCGGCACACAGGTTTGTCGTGGGGCACGCCGAGCAGTTCGCAGACAGTGCCGCAGATTTCAGTCTGTTTCGGCGCCGCGTCCGCGTTGAGGCTGAAAGCGTCGCCGAGGACGAACAGCGGCACCTGGCGTTCTTCCGGCAGCAGGCCGTTGTGCGAGCGGTCGTTGTTCATGCCGTGGTCGGCCGTCACCAGTACCTGATAACCGGCGTCGAGCCAGCCTTGCAGGCAATCGGCGAGGATGACGTCCGCCGAGCGCGCGCTGTTGCGGTACTGCGAGGAGTCGAGACCGTGCTTGTGACCGGCGTCGTCGATGTTCATCGGGTGGATCAGCAAAAAATTCGGCGCATGGCGCAGGCGCAGGTTTTCCGCGTCGGCGAACAGGTGCGAATCCGGGTAGTGGTCACTCCAGTAGAAGTGGCCGTGCTGGATCGGCAGCGACAGGTTGTCGGTATGCCGGTCGCGTGCTGCCACGAACGGCGAGCGGTTGTACAGCTCGCTGACCCAGTGATAGGCCGCCGCCGCGGTTGTCAGGCCGGCGTCGCGGGCGTAGTGATAGATGCTGCGCTGGTTGGACAGGCGCGCAACGTTGTTGTGGACGATGCCGCTGTCGATTGGCGGTACGCCGGTGAGGATGCATTCGTAAAGCGGTCGGGACAGGGCCGGCAACTCGCACTCCAACTGGTAGAGCGCCGCACGTCCTGCGCCAACGTAAGCCTGCAGATGCCCCATGGCGTGCCGCGCGACTTCAAAGTTGAGGCCGTCGAGCACGACAAGGATGACGTTGTGCTTCATAGGGGCAAAAACTCCGCGAAAAACAGGAAATTCAAATTCAACCTGGATCCCCTGTGGGAGCGGGCTTGCTCGCGAATGCGGAGTGTCAGTCGATAATTCTTGACTGATCCACCGCATTCGCGAGCAAGCCCGCTCCCACATTTGGATCTCCAACAAATCACACAGAGGTGATTCGCCGCCTTACTTCATCTCGACGATGACTTCTTCGTTCCACTTCTGCGGCAGGGCCTTGGAGGTTTTTTCCCAGGCGTCGGCGTCCTTGATCGGCGTGACCTTCTTGTACTGCTCGTTCGGCAGCAGCTTGGCTTTCACGTCTTCCGGCAGTTGCAGGTGTTCGGCGCGGATTGGGCGAGCATTGCCGCGAGCGAGGTTGGTCTGGCCGGCGTCGCTGAAAATGTATTCGCGGGTCAGCTTGGCGGCGTTCGGGTTTTTCGCGTACTTGTTGATGATCGTGGTGTAGCCGGAAATCACCGAACCGTCGGACGGGATCAGCACCACGTAGTCATCCGGGTTGGCCATCTTGGCTTTGTAGCTCAGACCGTTGAAGTCCCAGACCACACCGACTTCGATCTCGCCTTTTTCCATGGTGGCGATGGTCGGGTTGGCCATCGACAGGCGACCCTGCTTGGCGATGTCGGCGAACAATGTCAGCGCTGGCTTGATGTTCTTCTCGTCGCCACCGTTGGCCAGTGCTGCGGCGAGTACGCCGTTGGCTGCTTGCGCGGCGGTGCTCACGTCACCGATGGAAACCTTGTATTTGCCGCCCTTGAGGTCAGCCCATTTGGTCGGTACTTCGGAACCGTGCAGCAGCTTCTTGTTGACGATGAAGGCGATGGTGCCGGTGTAGGCCAGTGCCCAGTTGCCGTCCTTGTCCTTGGCCCAGGCCGGAACCTGATCCCAGGTGCTTGGCTTGTACGGTTGCACTACGCCCTGCTTGACCGCGATCGGGCCGAAGGCAGCACCGACGTCGCCGATGTCGGCGGTGGCGTTGTCTTTTTCAGCGGCGAACTTGGCGATTTCCTGGGCCGAGCTCATGTCGGTGTCGATGTGTTTCAAGCCGTAGGTCTTGGCCAGGTCTTCCCAGGTGCCTTTCCAGTTGGCCCAGTCATCGGGCATGCCGACGCTGTTGACGGCGCCTTCCGCTTTCGCAGCGGCTTCGAGGGTTTTCAGGTCGGTGTCGGCCGCCATGGCGGCGGTGCACATTGCAATGGTCGAGCCTAACAGTGTTGCCAGGAAAAGCTGTTTCATTCCGAAGCTCCTTGGTCGTGTTCAACGCTGCGATTGCGGTTTGTGTTGGTCTAGGTCAGCAATACCTGAGCCAATTTAAGGGGGCTGGATGACACTTTGATGTCGGCGCGGGTCCGGCAGGGCTTTTATTGGCCCGGTTCTGGCGCTTGCCCGGTAAGCGTAGACCAAGGTCAAAGCCCCGGTTGGCAAGGGACTTGGCCGATGTATTGCAAGTCATGAGGGCGACCGTCGGGCGGGTTTGTCATCTCTCGGTCATCTGCACTGCCTAGGCTTGCAACACATGGAAACGGCTTGCAGGCCGTGCAGTTTTTGCCCTGAAACAGTGCTGGTCTAGTCCAGATAGGTAACGTTGATGCGCGATGAGGCAACAAAAGCGGTGACAGCCATCGGCCAGGTGCTGCAGGAGCAGCTCGATCACGGCCTGTTGGCGCCGGGCAGCAAGCTGCCGGCCGAGCGCAAGCTCAGTGAGTTGTTCGGTACCACGCGCATCACAGTGCGTGAGGCGCTGTTGCAGCTGGAGGCGCAGGGACAGATTTATCGTGAGGAGCGGCGCGGCTGGTTCGTCTCGCCGCCGCGTCTGGCGTACAACCTGATGCAGCGCAGTCACTTTCACGCGATGGTCAGTGCGCAGGGGCGAGTGCCGTCGACCGAGGTGATTTCGGCGCGCCTGCAACCGGCTTCGGCGGCGGTGTGTGCGTGGTTGCAGTTGCCGGCGTTGTCGAGCGTGATTCAGATTTGCCGGTCGCGGCGCATTGATGGGCGATTGGTGTTGTATGTGGAGCACTATCTGAATCCGCAGTTTTTTCCGGGGATTCTGGGGTTTGATTTGAATCAGTCGATTACCGAGTTGTATGCGCGGCATTACGATTTGCACTATGGGCGGGTGCGGTTCGAGATTGTGCCTACGTCACTGTCTGTGGATGCGGCGGCGGCTTTGCGGGTTTCTGTGGGGAGTCCGGGATTGAGGATTGCTCGGGTTAATTATGATCAGCATGAGCGGTTGATTGATTGTGATCTGGAGTTTTGGCGGCATGATGCGATTCACGTGGGTGTAGATGTGGTTTGAGCGTTTGACCTTGGCGGCCTTTGGGCCGACCAGGTTCTTGTTGATGGGGTGAATATCCGTTTCTTCGGTTGCTGCCGCTGACGGTTTCGCCCTGACGGCGAGTCACTTTTCCAGACGCCGAAAAGTAACCAAAAGGCTTGGCCCCGGCGTTCGGCCCGCTCGCTAAGGCTCGGGGTTCCTTCGTTCCGGAATTGATCCGGGCGCATCGCCTCCGGTTTGCTTCGCTGCACCTCCTCTCGATGT
>NZ_NQYG01000100.1:0-13936 GCF_002878485.1 Pseudomonas sp. AD21 | reverse complement strand
CACCTAAAGCCGTTTAGGGGCTAGGCATGAACCATAGAATCTCCCACAGGGGATCTCCACGGATTCGAGGGATGCGTTCGACCAGCCATTTCGAACCATGTCGTAAACGCACCTTTGCGTGGCGTCCGTAGGCATTTGAGCTGTCTGCGCCGGTCATACCATCGCATCAAAGGGCACTGTCGCAAGCGGCGGGCCTGACCAAAACAAAATGGCGCACCGACGCCGCCGGGAGAGACGCGATGTTCAGCAAGCAAGACCAGATCCAGGGTTACGACGATGCACTGCTGGCGGCGATGAATGCCGAGGAGCAACGTCAGGAAGATCACATCGAGCTGATCGCGTCGGAAAACTACACCAGCAAACGCGTGATGGAAGCGCAAGGCAGCGGCCTGACCAACAAATACGCTGAGGGTTATCCGGGCAAGCGCTACTACGGCGGTTGCGAGCATGTGGATAAAGTCGAAGCGCTGGCCATCGAGCGCGCCAAGCAGCTGTTCGGCGCCGATTACGCCAACGTCCAGCCGCACTCCGGTTCGTCGGCCAACAGCGCCGTGTACCTGGCGCTGATCCAGCCGGGCGACACCATCCTCGGCATGAGCCTGGCCCACGGCGGTCACCTGACCCACGGCGCCAAAGTGTCGTCCTCGGGCAAGCTGTACAACGCGGTGCAGTACGGGATCAACACCGACACCGGGCTGATCGATTACGACGAAGTCGAGCGTCTGGCCGTCGAGTGCAAGCCGAAGATGATCGTTGCCGGTTTCTCCGCCTATTCCAAGACCCTGGACTTCCCGCGCTTCCGCCAGATCGCCGACAAGGTCGGTGCGCTGCTGTTCGTCGACATGGCCCACGTGGCCGGTCTGGTTGCCGCTGGTCTGTATCCGAACCCGCTGCCGTACGCCGACGTGGTCACCACCACCACGCACAAAACCCTGCGCGGTCCACGTGGCGGCTTGATCCTGGCCAAGTCCAACGAAGAGATCGAGAAGAAGCTCAACGCTGCGGTATTCCCCGGCGCCCAGGGCGGCCCGCTGATGCACGTGATCGCCGGCAAAGCGGTGTGCTTCAAGGAAGCGCTGGAGCCTGGCTTCAAGGCCTATCAGCAGCAAGTGATCGACAACGCCAAGGCGATGGCCAGCGTGTTTATCAAACGTGGCTACGATGTAGTGTCCGGCGGTACCGACAACCACCTGTTCCTGGTCAGCCTGATCCGTCAGGGCCTGACCGGCAAAGAGGCTGACGCTGCCCTCGGCCGCGCGCACATCACCGTCAACAAGAACGCCGTGCCGAACGACCCGCAATCGCCGTTCGTGACCTCGGGCCTGCGCATTGGCACCCCGGCGGTCACCACGCGTGGCTTCAAGGTCGCCCAGTGCGAAGTGCTGGCCGGCTGGATCTGCGACATTCTCGACAACCTCGGTGACGCCGATGTTGAAGCGAATGTGGCCAAGAACGTCGCGGCACTGTGCGCCGACTACCCGGTTTATCGCTGAGCGGTTTGGAGTAAATGACTATGCAACGCTATTCGGGCTTCGGCCTCTTCAAACACTCCCTCAGCCACCACGAAAACTGGCAGCGCATGTGGCGCACGCCAACGCCGAAGAAGGTCTACGACGTGGTCATCGTCGGCGGCGGCGGGCACGGTCTGGCGACTGCCTACTATCTGGCGAAAGAGCACGGCATCACCAACGTCGCCGTGGTCGAGAAGGGCTGGCTGGGCGGCGGTAACACCGCGCGCAACACCACCATCGTGCGCTCCAACTACCTGTGGGACGAGTCGGCGCACCTCTACGAACACGCGATGAAATTGTGGGAAGGCCTGTCGCAGGACCTGAACTACAACGTGATGTTCTCCCAGCGTGGCGTTTACAACCTGTGCCACACCCTGCAGGACATTCGTGATTCCGAGCGTCGGGTCAGCGCCAACCGCCTCAACGGCGTCGACGGCGAACTGCTCAACGCCAAGCAAGTGGCCGACGAGATCCCGTACCTCGACTGCTCGAAAAACACCCGTTACCCGGTGATGGGCGCAACTGTTCAGCGTCGCGGTGGCGTCGCCCGTCACGATGCCGTGGCCTGGGGCTTTGCCCGTGCCGCCGACGCCCTCGGTGTGGACTTGATCCAACAGACCGAAGTGATCGGCTTCCGCAAGGAAAACGGCGTGTGCATCGGTGTTGAAACCAACAAGGGCTTCATCGGCGCCAAGCGCGTCGGTGTGGTGACCGCCGGTAACTCCGGGCACATGGCCAAACTCGCCGGTTTCCGTCTGCCGATCGAATCCCACCCGCTGCAGGCGCTGGTGTCCGAGCCGATCAAACCGATTATCGACAGCGTGATCATGTCCAACGCCGTGCACGGTTACATCAGCCAGTCCGACAAGGGCGACCTGGTGATCGGCGCCGGTATCGACGGCTACAACGGCTACGGCCAGCGCGGTTCGTACCCGGTGATCGAGCACACCATTCAGGCCATCGTCGAGATGTTCCCGGTGTTGTCCCGCGTACGCATGAACCGCCAGTGGGGCGGTATCGTCGACACCACCCCGGACGCTTGCCCGATCATTTCGAAAACTCCGGTACCGAACATGTTCTTCAACTGCGGTTGGGGCACCGGCGGCTTCAAGGCCACACCTGGCTCGGGCAACGTGTTTGCCGCAAGCCTGGCCAAGGGTGAAATGCACCCATTGGCTGCACCGTTTTCCATCGACCGTTTCCACAACGGCGCACTCATCGACGAACACGGCGCTGCTGCCGTCGCCCACTAACAGGAGAAATCCCCATGTTGCATATCTTCTGTCCTCACTGCGGCGAACTGCGCTCCGAAGAGGAATTCCACGCATCCGGTCAGGCGCATATCCCGCGCCCACTGGATCCAGGCGCCTGCACCGACGAGGAGTGGGGCGACTACATGTTCTTCCGCGATAACCCGCGCGGTCTGCACCACGAGTTGTGGGATCACGTCGCCGGTTGCCGCCAGTACTTCAACGTCACCCGCGACACCGTGACCTACGAGATTCTCGAAACCTACAAGATCGGCACCAAGCCGCAATTCACCGACAAGGCTGATACGGCGAAAACAGCCACGACGGCGCTGGGAGAGAAGGTATGAGCCAGACCAATCGCCTGTCCAACGGTGGACGGATCGACCGCAACAAAGTGCTGAGCTTCACCTTCAACGGTCAGAGCTACAAAGGCTTCGAGGGCGACTCGCTGGCCGCCGCACTGATCGCCAACGGCGTCGACATCATTGGCCGCAGCTTCAAGTATTCGCGTCCTCGCGGGATTTTCGCCGCCGGTGCCGAAGAGCCGAACGCGGTGCTGCAGATCGGCGCGACCGAAGCTACGCAGATTCCCAACGTGCGCGCCACGCAACAGGCGCTGTATCAAGGTCTGGTTGCGACCAGCACCAACGGTTGGCCGAGCGTCAACAACGACATGATGGGCATTCTCGGCAAGGTCGGCGGCAAGCTGATGCCGCCGGGTTTCTACTACAAAACCTTCATGTACCCGCAATCGTTCTGGATGACCTACGAGAAGTACATTCGCAAGGCTGCCGGCCTGGGCCGTTCGCCGACTGAAGTCGATCCGGACACCTACGACTACATGAACCAGCACTGCGACGTGCTGATCGTCGGCGCTGGGCCGGCCGGTCTCGCCGCTGCACTGGCCGCTGCGCGCAGCGGTGCCCGAGTGATTCTTGCCGATGAGCAGGAAGAGTTCGGCGGCAGCCTGCTCGATTCCCGTGAAAGCCTCGATGGCAAGCCGGCGATGGAATGGGTAGCCAGCGTCATCACCGAACTGAAGAACACTCCGGATGTGCTGCTGTTGCCGCGCGCCACGGTCAACGGTTACCACGACCACAACTTCCTGACCATTCACGAACGCCTCACCGATCACCTCGGTGACCGCGCGCCAATCGGTCAGGTGCGTCAGCGCATTCACCGTGTCCGCGCCAAGCGTGTCGTGTTGGCGACCGGTGCTTGCGAGCGTCCGCTGGTCTACGGCAACAACGACGTGCCGGGCAACATGCTGGCTGGTGCGGTGTCGACTTACGTGCGCCGCTACGGCGTAGCACCGGGCAAGAAACTCGTGCTGTCGACCAACAACGATCACGCCTATCGTGTGGCGCTGGACTGGCTCGACGCCAGTCTGCAAGTGGTCGCCATCGCCGATGCCCGTAGCAATCCGCGTGGTGCGCTGGTGGAAGAAGCCCGCGCCAAAGGCATCCGCATCCTCACTGGCAGCGCCGTGATCGAAGCCCGTGGCAGCAAGCGTGTCACCGCTGCCCGCGTTGCCGCGATCGATGTCAAAGCGCACGCTGTGACCAGTCCTGGCGAATGGCTCGACTGCGATGTGATCGCCAGTTCCGGCGGTTACAGCCCGGTGGTTCACTTGGCTTCGCACCTCGGTGGCAAGCCGACCTGGCGTGAAGATATCCTCGGTTTCGTACCGGGCGAAGCACCGCAGAAACGCGTGTGCGTCGGTGGCATCAACGGCGTTTACGGTCTCGGCGATTCGCTCGCTGACGGTTTTGAAGGCGGCGTACGTGCTGCCGCTGAAGCCGGTTTCCAGACTGTTGAAGGCGTGCTGCCGAAAGCCCTGAGCCGTCACGAAGAACCGACGCTGGCGCTGTTCCAGGTGCCGCATGAAAAGAACACCGCACGGGCGCCGAAGCAATTCGTCGACCTGCAGAACGACGTCACCGCCGCCGCCATCGAACTGGCGACCCGCGAAGGTTTCGAATCGGTCGAGCACGTCAAACGCTACACCGCGCTGGGCTTCGGCACCGATCAGGGCAAGCTCGGCAACGTCAACGGCCTGGCGATTGCCGCTCGTTCGCTGAACGTGACCATCCCGCAGATGGGCACCACGATGTTCCGCCCGAACTACACGCCAGTAACTTTCGGCGCCGTGGCCGGTCGTCACTGTGGGCACATCTTCGAACCGGTGCGTCACACCGCGCTGCATGCCTGGCATGTGAAGAACGGCGCCGAGTTTGAAGACGTCGGCCAGTGGAAACGTCCGTGGTACTTCCCGAAAAACGGTGAAGACCTGCACGCGGCCGTGAAGCGCGAATGCAAAGCCGTACGCGACAGCGTCGGCCTGCTCGACGCCTCGACCCTGGGCAAGATCGACATTCAAGGCCCGGATGCCCGCGAGTTCCTCAACCGTGTGTACACCAACGCCTGGACCAAGCTTGACGTGGGCAAGGCGCGTTACGGCCTGATGTGCAAAGAAGACGGCATGGTCTTCGACGACGGTGTGACGGCGTGTCTGGCCGACAACCATTTCGTTATGACCACCACCACGGGCGGCGCGGCTCGCGTGCTGCAATGGCTGGAGCTGTACCACCAGACCGAATGGCCGGAGATGAAGGTGTACTTCACCTCCGTCACCGACCACTGGGCGACCATGACCCTGTCCGGGCCGAACAGCCGCAAGCTGCTCAGCGCCGTGACCGACATCGATCTGAGCAACGAAGCGTTTCCGTTCATGACCTGGAAAGAAGGTCTGGTCGGCGGTGTGCCGGCGCGGGTGTTCCGCATCTCGTTCACCGGTGAGCTGTCGTACGAAGTCAACGTCCAGGCCGACTACGCGATGGGTGTGCTGGAGAAAATCGTCGAGGCTGGCAAGCAATACAACCTGACCCCTTACGGCACTGAAACCATGCACGTACTGCGTGCCGAGAAGGGTTTCATCATCGTCGGTCAGGACACCGACGGCTCGATGACTCCGGACGACCTGAACATGGGCTGGTGTGTGGGGCGCACCAAACCGTTCTCGTGGATCGGCCAGCGCGGCATGAACCGTGAAGACTGCGTGAAGGATCAGCGTAAGCAACTGGTCGGTTTGAAGCCGATCGATCCGAATGTCTGGCTGCCGGAAGGTGCGCAGTTGGTGTTCAACACCAAGCAGGCGATCCCGATGACCATGGTTGGCCACGTGACTTCCAGTTACGCGCACAACTCCCTTGGTTATTCGTTTGCCATGGGTGTGGTCAAGGGCGGTCTGAAGCGCATGGGCGAGCGAGTATTTGCCCCGCTGGCCGATGGCAGCGTGATCGAGGCGGAGATTGTGTCTTCGGTGTTCTTCGATCCGAAGGGTGATCGCCAGAACATCTGACACTGATCGTTCCCACGCTCTGCGTGGGAATGCATCCCGGGACGCTCTGCGTCCCAAGAGCGGACGCAGAGCGTCCATGGCGGCATTCCCACGCAGAGCGTGGGAACGATCTGGGGAACTGATATGGACAGCTACATCCGCTGGTTTCAACGCTTCATCTGGATCGGCATTGCGATGAACATGGTGTTCGCGATCCCTGCGTTGTTTGCGCCGGGGTTGCTGACATCGGTGGTCGGTCTGCCGCCACAACTCTCCGACCCATGGCTGGAAAACGCCGGGATGCTGCTGGTGGGCATCAGCGTGTTTTACATGCCGTCGGGCTTCAACGCGCCGCGCTATGTGGTGCATTCCTGGCTGTGCGTACTGACGCGGCTGATTGCCGTGGTGTTCTGGATCTACCTGATCAATACCAGCATCCAGGGCGCGGTGTTCGTGCCAATGTTGATGGGTGATCTGAGCTTCTTTTTGATCCTCGGCATTTTGCTGTACCTCGGTACCACGCCTGCGAACAGGCCATGGGCGCTGCTCTGCGATGGCTGGCGCGAATGGCGCGTGGCGTGGAAGCGGCAATGGCAGAGCCACGGTTTCAAGGTCGGGACGCTGGTGGTGCTGGCAGTGCTCGGTTTCATCGGTTACGAGACCTGGTACCAGATGCTGCGGGTGGTGCCGGAGCAGGCGTACGCCTCGGACGAAGATCACTACAAATACGCGGCCATCGGCCTGGGCATTGAAGCGCGGATTCCGTACTACCTGTTCGCCGTGCTGCCGCAGATGTGCCCGGAAAAAATGCCCAAACCCGGTGGCTGGGAAGTCTTCGGTTTCCTCTATGAGAACGGCAAGGACCTGCCGATCGGCATGGCCAAGCGGCAGATCGGCTATCCGACCGTCGAGCCGAATTGCGCGCTGTGCCACACCGGCTCCTATCGGGCCAATGCCAGTGACGTTGCAGTGAATGTGCCGAGCGCGCCGGCCAATACCCTGCAACTGCAGGCCTTCCAGTGGTACGCCTACGATTGCGCCAGTGATCCGAAATTCACCACCGATGCGGTGATGGCGGCGATCAACAGCAAATTCCAGCTGGGCTTTTTCGAAAAACTCTACAACCGCTACCTGATCATCCCGATGGCGAAAAGCGCCTTGCTCAAGCAGAAGCAGGCCTACGCCTGGCAGAAACTGCGGCCGCAACAGGGGCCGGGTCGCACCGACACCTTCAACCCGACGAAAATGGTGGTGTTCGGCTTCCCGGATGACTCGACCATCGGCACTGTCGACCTGCCGCAAGTGTGGAACCAGAAACCCCGGGAATCGATGTACCTGCACTGGGACGGCAATAACAACAAGATCCACGAACGCAACTACGCCGCCGCGATGGCCGTGGGCGCGACGCCGCAATCGGTGCTGCCGCCGAGCTTCAACCGCGTGACCAACTGGCTGCTCGGGCACAAGGCTCCCGCGTGGCCGTGGGCACTGGATCAGGCGAAAGTCGCTCAGGGCAAACCGCTCTGGGAAGCCAACTGCGCCGCTTGCCACGACTTCGGGCGTGCCGACACCGGGCAGGTCACCACCAACATCGATCAACTGGGCACTGATCCACATCGGCTGGACTCGTTCACCACCGGTCTGGTGACGGCGTTCCACACCTTCAAGAAGCCACCGTTCGACTTCGGTGCGTATCGCAAGACCCAGAGCTACAGCAACACGCCGACTGATGGCGTCTGGCTGCGCGCGCCTTACCTGCACAACGGTTCGGTGCCGACCCTGTGGGACCTGCTGCAACCGCCGGAAAAACGTCCGGTGGTGTTCATCACCGGTTCCGACGTCTACGACCCGGTCAACGTCGGTTTCGTCACCACGGGTGCCCAGGCCAAGGCCTCGGCCGACTTCAAGTACGACACCCGACTGGAGGGCAACCACAACACCGGTCACCTGTATGGCACGCAACTGTCGGACGACGACAAGCGTGCGCTGATCGAATTCATGAAAACCCTGTGAGCCCTTACGGATAGAGGATTACGCCATGTCACTGGTCAGTCATTGGGAACACGAGTACGACAAGGTCAAACTGCGCATTCACGGCTTGTTCACACGCATGGAAATGGCCTGGATGAAGCTCATCAGCGAACTGGAACCCGATGAGTTTCAGGCCATCATCAAGTTGCTCCAGCGCGGTCACGATCAGGCGCAGTACGTGCTCAAGCACGGCGAGTTGCCGGACGACGAACCGGCGGTGCCTTGGGAGCTGTCCCACGGCTTGTCGATCCTGCGTATCGGCAATGCCACGCCGTTGCCGCAATCTCCGGATCAACTGGCGACCCGGGTGCTGCAGGACGGCAGCCTGCTCGGCTGTCGCAAGTGGGAGTTGCTCGATCTGCTGTGGAGCGAGGCGCTGCTCAAATGGATTGAAAACCTACATCATCACGCAACCTTCGGCACTGACCCGGCCGTGGTGCAGATGGATCGCGACGTGACCCTGGCGATTGCCGGCGACTGGGGCACCGGGCCGTTCGACAGCCACGCGCCGGCGGTGTCAGTCGCCAACCAGATGCAACTGGCGCAGGCAGATTTCACCATTCATCTGGGCGACGTGTATTACGCCGGCAGCCACTCGCAGGAGGACGTCGACATGGCCGGCTGGCCGATGGGCAGCCATGGCTCGTTCACGCTCAATTCAAACCATGAGATGTACAGCGGCGCCCACGGCTATTTCAAGGAACTGGCCGCGCGTTTTCCGGGGCAGCAGGGCACCAGTTATTTTGCCTTGATCAACGATGACTGGCTGATAGTCGGGCTGGACTCGGCGTACGCCTCTGATGTGATGAACCTGTACATGGACGGCACCTTGAACGAGCCGCAGATCGCGTGGATGAAAGGCCTGCCGAAACGCAAGAAAATCATGGTGCTCAGCCACCATCAGGGCTTCGATATCACCGGGCACAACAAGACCGCGCTGTATCAACCGGTGTGTGATGCGTTGGGGCGCGAGCCGGATTACTGGTATTGGGGGCATCTGCACAACGGCATCGTCTATGCGCAACAGGGCGGCCTGCATGCGCGCTGTGCCGGGCACGGGGCGATTCCCTATGGCAATGCCAGCGAGCTGGACGGGCATTCGCGGGTGTTGTGGTCGGAGACGCTGGATGCGAAGGATCCGGAGTATCCGCTGCGGGTGTTGAACGGGTACGCGAAGATCCGGTTGGTGGGGGAGGAGATATTTGAGGAGTTTATTGGCGAGGATGGCTCGGTGAGGTGGTCATCGAAGTGATGCTGTGATGATCGTTCCCACGCTCCGCGTGGGAGTGCAGCCCGGGACGCTCTGCGTCCCAAAGGCCGAACGCGGAGCGTCCGTTGAGGCATTCCCACGCAGAGCGTGGGAACAATCAAGCAGAAGACATCAGCCTTGGACGGGGACGCCTTTGAGGTACGGCGCAGGCTCGGCCCCGAGGTTGCTCAGCAAGCGCTCGCTGTACCAATCGACGAAGTTGACCACGCCAAATTCATAGGTCTTGGAGTACGGCCCAGGCTGGTAAGCCGTCGAGTTGATCCCGCGCTGGTTTTCTTCAGCCAGTCGACGGTCCTGATCGTTGGTCGCGTCCCATACCTGGCGCATGCGTTCGACGTCGTAGTCCACACCTTCGACCGCGTCCTTGTGCACCAGCCATTTGGTGGTGACCATGGTTTCCTGGGCGCTGATCGGCCACACGGTGAAGACGATGATGTGGTCGCCCATGCAGTGGTTCCACGAGTGCGGCAGGTGCAGGATGCGCATCGAACCCAGATCCGGGTTTTTAATGCGGCCCATCAGTTTCGCGCAGCCCTGTTTGCCGTCGAGGGTCATCGACACGGTGCCCTTGAGCAGCGGCATGCGCACGATACGGTTACGCAGGCCGAAACTGGCGTGGGCGTAAGGGATCTTCTCGGCTTCCCAGGCGGCGGCGGAGGCGGCGACGTGATCCTTGAACGCCTGATCGGCGCGCGGGTCGGTGACGTCGTCCCATTCCAGCAGGGTTTTCAGCAGTTCCGGGTGCGACGCGTTGCAGTGGTAGCACTCGCGGTTGTTTTCCAGCACCAGTTTCCAGTTGGCCTTTTCCATCAAGGTGGTGGTGATCGCCACCTTGGTGTTCTCCATGTCGTACGGTTCCATGTAGTGGTTCAGCGTCGACAGGAAGTCATCGATGGCCGGCGGGTTCTCGGCCAGGCTGATGAAGATGTAGCCGCCGGCGGTCTTCACGTGCACCGGTTTCAGGCCGTACTGCTTCATGTCGAAGTCGGCACCCATTTCGGTGCCGGCGAACAGCAGGCGACCGTCCAGCTCGTACGTCCACTGGTGGTAGTGGCAGACCAGTTTGGCGACCTTGCCTTTTTCACTGGTGCACAGACGCGAGCCACGGTGGCGGCAGACGTTGTGAAACGCATGCACCACGCCTTCGGCGCCACGGATGACGATGATCGGGTTCTTGCCGATCTGCAGCGTCAGGTAGTTGCCTTTGGCCGGGATCTCGCAGGTCATGCCGGCGATCAACCACTCTTTCTGGAAGATCTCCTGCATGTCGATATCGAACAACCGCTCGTCGCTGTAGAACGGTTGCGGCAGCGAAAACGTGCGCTCGCGCTCCTGGAGCATTTGTGCGGTGGCCTTGCGTGCGGGTTCCAGCGGATCGCCCAGGCTGATTTTTGCGGTGACGTCCATCGATGTGATCCTCATGGCCATCTGCGTGGCCGGCGAAAAGTGGCTGATCAGGTGTGCTGCTAACGGTTGCTACGCAAGGTGTAAAGAATTCGTCTTGGTGTGAGGCGAGTGTGGGGCCGGCGCTGGGCGGAACCTTATCCATGGGCGACATGGTGCAATCTGTTCCCGACGCGCAACCCCCGGTGATTGGGGGCTGGTCGCGATAAGTATGCCGATGTCGCGGATAGGTAAACGGACGGTCTGCGCTATACGCAGAATCGCCACATGAAGGCCGACAGTCGGCCGTGGAGAACAGCATGTCCAACAGCTTCCTGAATCCGGTCACCACCCAGACCTGGGCCAATGGCCGACACATCGTCCGGTGCGTCAAAGTCATCCAGGAAACCTGGGACGTGCGCACCTTCTGCTTCATGGCCGACCAGCCGATCCTGTTCTTCTTCAAGCCCGGGCAGTTCGTGACCCTGGAGCTGGAGATCGAAGGCCAGCCGATCATGCGTTCGTACACCATTTCCAGTTCGCCGTCGGTGCCCTACAGCTTCTCGGTGACCATCAAGCGCGTGCCGGGCGGCAAGGTTTCCAACTGGTTGCACGACACCCTTCATGAAGGGCAGGAGCTGGCGGTACACGGGCCGGTCGGGCTGTTCAATGCCATCGATTTCCCCAGTCCGAAAGTGCTCTATCTGAGCGGCGGCGTCGGCATCACGCCGTGCATGTCGATGGCGCGCTGGTTCTACGACACCAACGCCAACGTCGACATGACCTTTATCCACAGCGCGCGCTCGCCGAAAGACATCATTTATCACCGCGAACTGGAACACATGGCGTCGCGGATCGACAACTTCAGCCTGCACCTGATCTGCGAGAAACACGGGCTGGGCGAGCCGTGGGCCGGCTATCGCGGCTACCTCAATCACAAGATGCTCGAATTGATGGTGCCGGACTTCCTCGAGCGCGAAGTGTTCTGCTGCGGCCCTACGCCGTACATGAACGCGGTCAAGCGCCTGCTCGAAGTCGCCGGTTACGACATGAGCCGCTACCACGAGGAATCCTTCGGCGCCACGCCACCGGAAGCCCGCGCCGATGCGGTGGAACAAGCCGAGCAGGCCGCCGATGCGCCGGAAATCGACGCGGCGGATCTGCATCAGGTGGAATTCACCGCCTCCGGCAAGAGCATCCGCGTGGCCCCAGGTGAGACCGTGCATGCGGCGGCAGCCAAGCTTGGCCTGATGATTCCGAAAGCCTGCGGCATGGGGATTTGCGGCACGTGCAAGGTGATGAAACTGGGCGGCGAAGTGGAGATGGAGCACAACGGCGGGATTACCGAGGACGATGAGGCCGAGGGGTACATTCTGTCTTGCTGCAGCGTGCCTAAAGGCGACGTGCGCATCGAATTCTGACAGGCGCCTCAATTCCCTTGTAGGAGTGAGCCTGCTCGCGATAGCGTTAGATCAGTCAACATCTTCGTTGAATGTTCCGGCCTCATCGCGAGCAGGCTCACTCCTACAGGGTAAGGTATTTCAATCGACGAACAGGTCGGGCATCAGAGCGGCGTTGCTGCCCGGTTCAAAGCGGTACTGATCGAACTCAGTCACGCCGCTTTCGCGCAAAACTTCCTCATCTATCAACAGCCGCCCAGTGATCTGCCGCTGGCCGCTATTCAAAATCACATGCGCCGCATCCGCCATGATCGCAGGCAGGCGCGCATGCTTGAACGACTCGCGATTACCCAGCTGAAACTCGATCGCCGCCGTGGCAATCATCGTCTGCGGCCACAGCGAATTGACGCTGATCCCGTAACTGGCGAACTCCTCGCTCATGCCTACTGTCAGCATGCTCATGCCGTACTTGGTCACGGTGTAGGGGCTGTATTGCGCAAACCACTTGCTCGCCAGGTTCAGCGGCGGCGACACATTGAGAATGTGCCCGGCGGATTTTTTCAGATAGGGCAGGGCAGCCTGGCTGCACAGCAGCACGGCGCGGGTGTTGATCTGGTGCATCAGGTCGAAACGCTTGAGTTCGATGTGTTGCACGCCGGTCAGTTTGATCGCTCCGGCGTTGTTCACCAGTGCATCGATACCGCCGAAATGTTCGTTGGCCTGGGCCAGCGCCTGGCGCACGGCGTCTTCATCGCGCACATCCACCTGCAATGCCAACGCTTGGCCGCCCGCCGCTTTGACTTCGGCGGCGACGCTGTGGATGGTGCCGGGTAATTTCGGATGGGCTTCGGCGCTCTTCGCCGCAATGACGATATTGGCCCCGTCCCTGGCGGCCCGCAGCGCAATCTCACGGCCGATGCCACGGCTGGCGCCGGTGATGAACAGGGTTTTGCCTTGTAACGACATGCCGATGCTCCTGCTTATTGTTATGTGAGCGGAGGCTCGACAGACAATGTAGACCAAGCGGATCAGGTAACACTGTCTCCGCCATTGATCGTTCCCACGCTCCGCGTGGGAATGCAGCCCGGGACGCTCAGCGTCCCTTATCAGTACCAGCACTGAACCTCAATCAGTCCCGGCATTCCCACGTAGTTGCTTGCGCTCGAATAACGCCAATGCTCCGGCAAATCCACATACCCACGTTTGACCGGGTTGTTGTGAATGTATTCAAGCTTCTGTCGCATGACCGATTCGCTGTAAACCATCTCTGCGTGGGAGCCTTCCTGCCACAGCTGGTACACCCGATCCTGTTTGTGTGCGCGTTTGCTGAAGCGAAGCCGTTGCAGTGCTTTATCAGCGCCTTTGCTTTGCAGGTCATCAATAATCTGTCGAGCGGTGAAAGATTTGAACTGACTGAGGCATTTACTCAGGTCGGGTGCCTGGGCGACGAAGTGAAGATGGTTTTCCAGGATCACGTAGCCGTACAGTTTCAGATCGTGATGAGTCTGTTGATAACGCCAGCAGTTGAGCAGGTGGTCGACGATGTATGGGCGGATGAACAGCGGTAACCATTCCATGATCGTACAGGTCAGAAAATGCGGTTTGTCGGTTTCGGTAATGGTGTAGCGGCTGCGGCCCATGGGATTCTTCCTTGAATCTTGCGGTGCATTGGAGATGGAACGCGGAGCGTCCCGGGATGCGTTACCACGCAGAGCGTGGGAACGATCAGGGTGAGGCGGGCGAAGAGATCG
>NZ_NQYG01000010.1:0-158785 GCF_002878485.1 Pseudomonas sp. AD21 | reverse complement strand
CTCCCTCCGGGAGAGGGCTGGGGTGAGGGTAGCTTTTGACTCAACGTTGTTTGAGGCGGTCGATGACCACCGCCAACAGCAGAATCGAACCGCGAATCACATACTGGTAAAACGTGTCGATGTTCTTCAGGTTCATCGCATTCTCGATGATCGCCAGAATCAGCACCCCGGCAATCACGTGCCGTATCATGCCGATCCCGCCACTCAGCGACACCCCGCCCAGCACACACGCCGAGATCACGGTCAACTCGAAACCCTGGCCGATCATCGGCTGCCCGGAGGTCATGCGCGAGGCAAGGATCACCCCGGCCAGCGCACCGATCACGCCGTGCACAGCGAAGATGATGATCTTGGTCCGGTCAACGTTGACCCCGGCGAGCAGCGCTGCTTCCTGGTTGCCGCCGATGGCCATGGTATTGCGCCCGTAGGTGGTGTAGTTCAGCAGCCAGCCGAAAAACAGGAAGCAGACGATGGTGATCAGGATCGGCACCGGCACACCGAACAACTGACCGTTGCCGAAGACGAAGAACGATTCCTGTGACACGCCCACCGCTTTGCCGTTGGCAAAGATATAGGCCAGACCACGGACGATCTGCATCGTCGCCAACGTGGTGATCAGCGCATTGACCCGCAGCTTGGCAATCACGATGCCGTTGATCAGCCCGACAATCAGGCCCATCACCAACGCCGCGCTGACGCCGAGGAACACGCTGTTGGTGTCGCGCATTACCACCGCCGCGACCACCCCGGCGCAGGCGATCACCGAGCCCACCGACAAGTCGAAATGCCCCGACGCCAGGCAGTACAGCATGGTGCACGCGGCGATGCCGGTGGTGGAAATCGCCAGGCCCAGCCCGCGCATGTTCAGTGGCGAAAGGAAGTTGTCGATCAGCAAGGTGCAGGCGACGAAGATGCCGATCGCTGCCAGCAGCATGACCCAGTCGTCGAGGAAGCGCCGCAGGTCCAGCGGTTTGCGGGGAGTCGGCAGCGCCTTGTTTTGGATGGTCATCATGTTCACCTCTCAGTTCGCCACGCCGTCAGCGCGATGGCGCGGCAAAGCCAGTTGCAGCAGGTTGGATTCATTGGCTTGATCGCGGCTGACTTCGCCGCGCAGCGCGCCTTCGCAGAGCACCAGAATGCGGTCGGAAATGCCCATCACCTCCATGAGGTCGCTGGACACCACAATCACCGAGATGCCGTCGGCAGCCAGGTTATGGATGATCTGGTAGATCTCGGCCTTGGCGCCGATGTCGATGCCACGGGTGGGTTCGTCGAGCAGCAAGACCTTCATCGGCATCGACAGCCAGCGGCCGAGAATGGCCTTCTGCTGGTTGCCGCCGGAAAGGAATTTGATCTGCTGGCCGGCGTGCGGGGTTTTGACTTTCAGCGCCTTGATCTGCTTGTCGGCGTTGCCCTTCTCCCACAGCCCGCGCAGCAGGCAGCCGAGGCTGGCATTGGCACCGCGCGCGCTGATGTTGATGTTCTCGGCGACGCTGGCCAGCGGGATGATCCCCTCCTTCTTGCGGTCCTCGGGGCACAGCAGGATCCCGGCGGCAATCGCGTCGCGCGGCGAACGCAGCTTCAGTTCATGGCCGCGTAATTCCAGGCGTCCGGCGGTGTTGCGTTCGAGCCCGCTGAGCAGCCGGAACAATTCCGTGCGCCCAGCCCCGACCAGGCCGAACAGCCCGAGAATCTCGCCCTTGTGCGCTTCGAAACTCACCGGCTCCCGCAGTCCCGGGCCGAGCAAACCGTCGACCTTCAGCGCTACCGCGCCGCGTGGACGACTGCGGTAATCGTAGATGTCCTGAATGTCGCGCCCGACCATGCAGGTCACCAGTTGATCGTGGGTCAACTGGCTCATGTCGTCGAAGGTGCGCACGTAACGGCCATCCTTGAACACCGTCACCGCGTCGCAGATGCGGAACACTTCTTCCATGCGATGCGAGACGTAGAGCACCACTTTGCCCTCATCGCGCAAGCGGCTGATGATCGCCATCAAACGGTCGATCTCGCGGGCCGAGAGGCTGCTGGTCGGCTCATCGAAGGCGATCACATGCGCGCCACGGGACAGCGCCTTGGCGATTTCCACCAGTTGCCGCTGGCCGAGCGACAGGCGCCCGACCTTGGTTTGCGGATCGATTTCATCGGCCAGGCCCTTGAGGCAGGCCAGAGCGTTCTGACGCAGGGCGCTGCGATTGATCAGGCCGAAACTGGCCGGCAGGTGGCCGAGAAACAGGTTCTCGGCCACGCTCATTTCCGGCACCAGATGCAGCTCCTGGTGAATCACCGCGACGCCGCTGCCGATGCTGTCGGCCGTCGACTTGAAGGCCATGGTCTGCTCGCCGATCTGCAACTCGCCGCTGCTGGGGATGTAGGCCCCGCCAAGGATTTTCAGCAGGGTCGACTTGCCGGCGCCGTTCTCGCCCATCAGGGCGTGGACCTGCCCCGGATGGGCGACGAAGCTGATGGCGTCCAGCGCCTTCACCCCGGGAAAGGTCTTGCCGATCCCGTTGAAGCGCAGGCTGCCGCCGGCGCTGCTTGCATGTGTCTGTACTTGCGCGTGCATCTGAGTCACCTCTTCACACCGATCGAGCAGCCATCAATTCCACAGGCCGATTTTTTCCAGCTCTTGCTTGAAGTTCTCTCGGGTGATCAGGGTGACGTCGTCCATCGCCGTGTACTTCGGCGGCTCTTTGCCGGTGGTGACCCACTCGTACATCATCTCGGCCGTCTTGTAGCCTTCGATGTGCGGGCTCGGCAGCATCGAACCGAAGAAACCGCTGTTGGGCTTTTTCAGTTCGCCGATGGCGTCGGTGCCGTTGATGCCGATACCGATCACATTGGCCGCGGCGAACCCGGCGGCTTCAGTGGCGCGCACGCCGCCGAGCACGGTGTTGTCGTTCATGCCGCCGATGATCAGGTTCTTCGCCGCACTGGGCAGCTTGACCAGCGCCGAGTTGGTGGCGTCCATGCTGCCCGGCACGTCGAGGGTCTTGAGTGCCGCGAACAGGATGTGATCCTTCGGCAGGCCGGCGTCTTCCAGGGATTTGACCGAGCCGTCGGTGCGTTTCTTGCCGGTGTCGAGTTCGTTGTAGGTATTGACCACCGCGTAGGTGTCTTTCCAGTCCCAGTTGCGTTTCTTCGCTTCGGCGACCATCGCGTTGCCCTGCTTCTGGCCGACCTCGAACGCGGCCATGCCGAGGTATGGCACGTCTTCCATGAACTTGCCGTTGGCGTCGACGAAACGGTCGTCCACGGCGATCACCTTGAGATCATTGAGTTTGGCTTTGGCCATGATCGCCGGGCCGAGCGACACGTCCGGCGGGCAGATCACGAAGCCCTTGGCGCCGTTGGCGGCGAGGCTGTCGATGGCCGAGAGGGTTTTCTCGCCGTCCGGCACGGCGATCTTGATCAGTTCGAAGCCTTTGTCCTTGGCGGCTTTTTCAGCGAAGGCCCACTCGGTCTGGAACCACGGCTCTTCAGCCTGTTTGACCAGAAAGCCGATTTTCACGGTGTCGGCAGCCAGCAGCGAGCTGCTCAGACTGAACGCGGTGACCGCCAGCGCGGCACTGCACAGGGTACGAATCCCGAAACGACGTTTCATAAGCTGACTCCTTGTTATTTTTCTTGAGCGTTATTTGAAAAGCGTTAAAGCGTGTTCCTGCGATCTGGAGCAAAAATAGTCATATCGTATGATGATTGGATTTCAGGCGGATTCATCCGCCGCAAAGCCGATCCGCTCAGTCGTGGTACATCACCGAGCGGCCACCATCGATGGTGATGCACGAAGCGTTGATGAACGGCGCTTCATCACTGGCCAGAAACACTGCGGTCATCGCCACTTCGATCGGCTGGCCGATGCGTTTCGGCGGGTGCAGATCGAACGCGCGCTGACGCTCGGCGTGCGGGTCGGCAAAGCCGTTCCAGTAGTCGACGTTCAGTTGCGTCTCGATGTAGCCGGGAGCGATGGCGTTGACCCGAACGCCCTTCGGCGCGTATTCGATGCCCAGCGCTCGGGTCAGACCGAGCAGGCCGTGCTTGGCCACCGGATAAGGAAAGCAGCCAGGAATGATGTGCGTAGAATGGGTCGAAGCGATGTTGATGATGCTGCCGACACCTTGCTCGATCATCTGCGGCAGCACGGCTTTGCAGCCATACCAGGCGCCGTCCAGGTCGATGGCGAAGCAACGATGCCAGTCTTCTTCGGTCATTTGCAGCGGATCACGGAACACGTTGACCCCGGCGCAGTTGACCAGCACGTCGATGCGCCCGTGCAGCTCGATCGCCAGTTTGGCCATGGCGTGCAGGTCTTGCTGGCGCGAGACGTCGGCTTTGATCGCCTGCACGTCGGCACCCTGCTCGCGCCAGTGGGCGGCGACCTTCTCGACTTTCTCCGCCTGAATATCGCTGATCACCAATCTGGCCTGCTGCGAGGCGAAGGTGGCGACGATTGCCTCGCCGATGCCTTGGGCGGCACCGGTCAGCAGCACCACTTTGTTTTTCAGACGCTCGCCCTTCGGCGGCGCGGGCACCGAAGGCAAGGAAAGAGGTTCAGCCATGGATCAGGACTCCTGTTCGTAAGCACAAAAAAACCGGGCATCTGACGATGTCCGGTCTGGAAGACTGTGAAAACAAAACAGGCAGGCGCGGCGAGCGACGCCGGGCCGTTGCGAGACGCTGACTCCGCTGGGGAGTTCGATAGAGATTCGCTGCATCACTTCACCTGTTTTGTTCTTTTTAAGTGTGAGTGCGTGTTACTGCTGGAGCCGACTATAAACCCGACCGCCGAATAATCTCAATATATAATTTTGCATCCCACATTCTGGGATTTAACCCGCGAACCGCGTGCAGAGTTTGCCCGGCACATCGACCCGCAGCGACAGCACCGCGCCATCCAGTGCATGACTGTGCGGACTCTGGGCGCTGGTGATGTACAGGGTTTTCAGGTCTTCGCCGCCGAACACACAGCTGGTCGGCCGGCTGACGGGCAGATCGATTTTGCGGTCGATTTGCCCCTCGGGCGTCAGGCGCAGCAGGCAGCTGCCGTCCCACCGGGCGTTCCACACATAACCTTCAGCGTCCATCGCCGAACCGTCCGGGCCGCCCTGCCCGTCTGCGCCGTACCAGAGCTCGGCGTTGCCGAGATTGCCGTCGGTGTGAATGAAATAGCGATTGAGCGTCCCGTCGAGACTGTCGCCGAACAGCAGCGTGGTGCCGTCGTCGCTCCACAGCAGCGTGTTGGGAATCCCCAGCCCACGCAGCAACGGCGTGACGTGCTGGTCTGGATCGATGCGGAACAAGCCACCGGAGCGGCGCACGACCGGCAGGGCTTCGCCGTGGTCGCCGATGTTGTTCTGCATGGTGCCGAGCCACAGTCGGCCCTGAGGGTCGCAGCGCGCTTCGTTGGGCCGATTGCCCGGTTGCGGGTCGGCGATGCAGAACAGTGTCAAACGTGGCTCAAGGCCCGGAGAGTCAAGGTCCAGTCGGTACACGCCGCTGCTCAGGGTCACCAGCGCATCGCCACTGGCGCAGGGGATGAACGCGGAAACGTGCTCGGGCATCTGCCAGATCTGCACGTTGTTGCCGATCAGCCGCAGCGCCTGCCGGCCGGCGATATCGACCCAGTACAGCGCCTGGGTGGGGGCGTCCCAGAATGGGCCTTCACCGAGTCTGGCGCGGTGTTGGGTTACGGCGGTCCACGTCATGTTGAATCCTTCATGTTGTTGTTTTAACTGTAGGAGTGAGCCTGCTCGCGATGGCGGTGGTTCAGTCAACGTTGCTTTTTCTGGTACGACGCCATTGCGAGCAGGCTCACTCCTACAGCGGGATTTGTGTTTTCAACTGGCTTTCTTGTCGGCCATCACCTGTGGGTAGAAGCGTTTGATTGCCAGGTCGGCGTTGTCGATCAGGGTCATGCAGGCCCACACGCCACGCGCAGCATCCCGGGCGGCAATGGCGTCGGCCATGTCCTTGTGGATCGGCAAGGTGCGGCGCAATTCGTCGGGGTCGGCGGCGGACACTTCAAACGATACGGCGAGCAAAGCGCCGAGGGCCGGGACCATTTGTTCGATGAACTGATTGTGGCTGGCCGCCAGAATGCATTCGTGGAAGGCCTGGTCGGCACGGTTGTAATCAATGCCGCTGTCGACAGCTCGCTCCAGCGCGTTGTAGGCCAGTTGCACGGCCTGGATCTGTTCAAGGCTGGCGCGCTCACAGGCCCAGCGCACGGCCATCGGTTCGATGGTGCGCCGCAGGTCGAGCAGGTCATCGACGAAGTTTTCCGGCAGACCGTTGCGTGACAGCCAACCGACGACTTGCGGATCGAACAGGTTCCAGCGCCGCACCGGCAACACCCGGGTGCCGACTTTCGGCCCGACTTCGAGCATGCCTTTGGCGACGAGGGTTTTGATCGCTTCGCGGATCACGGTACGGCTGACGCCGAGTTGCTGGCCCAGATCCGCCTCGACCTTGATCGCCTGCCCCGGTTTGACCTGGCCGGCGGCGATCCAGCCGCCCAGCCAATCGACCGTTGATGCATGAAAGCTGCTGGACATGAAGACCTCAAAGCGGTTCGCGATGGGTGTTCACGCTAATCATCATATGATTAACAGTCAATCAGGATTTTCTGCTCAAACACAAACCCCTGTAGGGGGGCGTGTCAGGGTTCGAGGCCGATGCGGAAGAACTCGCCGCCACTCCACACACCCAGCCAGCGCTGCCCGTCGATTTCGCGGCTGACCGCCAGCTCCACCAGTTGATAGAACACATTGCGGTGAATCAGCGCTTCGAGGTTAGTGCGTATATGCACGTAGGGCGCGGGTTCCTGGGTCGCCGGGTCGATCTCGACGCGGATCGGATGTTGCGGTCCGGCCTCGGCGGTCTCTTCGACATTGGTGGTGAAACGCAGCACCTGCGCCTCGCCCTCACCTTCGACTTCCACGGCAATCGCCACGAACGGCGCGTCGTCGACCTTGATCCCGACCTTTTCGACCGGAGTAATCAGGAAATAATCATCGCCGTCGCGGCGAATGATGGTGGAGAACAACTTGACCATCGGCTTGCGCCCGATCGGCGTGCCCAGGTAATACCAGGTGCCGTCGCGGGCGATGCGCATGTCGATGTCACCGCAAAAGTCCGGGTTCCACAAGTGCACCGGCGGCAGGCCTTTGGTTTTCGGGATCTGTCCCAACAGGTCATTGGCTTTTTGCGGGCCACTCATGGCGTTCTCCTTTGAATTATTGGTCGCCGACTCCCAACAGGCTGCGCGCGTATTGCGCCAGCGGCGGGCCGATCAGGTCTTCAGGCTTGTTGTCGTGGAACGTCAGTAAACCGCCACGACTCTTGATCCGTGCAGTATCAATCAAATACTGGGTGCTGGTCTCGATCAACATGATCTGAATCACGCCGCCGTCGATGCCCAGACGGTCCACGGCTTCCTGATCGAGCCACTCATCGGAGTTGCCGATACGGTCGTCAGCCTTGGCGAAACGGGTGTACAGCAGGTAGTGAGCGCCGGCATCACGGGCTTCGCCCATGGCTTGATCGAGGCCTTCCGGAGCCCGGGCGCGCCGGACCATCGGGAAGTACTCGACAAAGCCCTTGAAGGCTTCTTCGGCGACCACGTTCGGGCGCGGGTAGGAACCACCCGGCGGTGCGAACGCGCCCTGGGCGATGTAGATGAACGAATCCGGCTGAATGCGGAAGTTGTTCACCCGGCGGCTGTCACTGTGATCCAGCAGACCCGCGTCGCTCATCTGATAGCGAGTGCCTTCGGCCATATCGCTGACAGTCATACAGCCGCCAAGCGCCAAAACGGCCAGCAGCAAAACCAGGCTACGCATCCTCATCCTCCAGAAGCCGGTGACGGAAAACCGGCGAATGGCCGTAGGATGCAGCTTTTGCGCCAGCTCAGTATTTTCGTTGAATTACAAAACGCCTTCGCGAGCAAGCCCGCTCCTACTCTGGAATGCGTTCCAGGGTGGGAGCGGGCTTGCTCGCGAAGACTATTGTTCAGCCGCCGATGATTTTCATGATGGTTGCGCCACCAGAGAACGCCACTTCCTGCTTGTCGCCCAAGGCCTTGACCAGCAAGCGCTGCAACGCCGGTAATGCCTGATGGCGCGGTTTGTCGAGCAGATCGCCGACATAGTGGCGGTTGCTCGACGACAGGCAGCCATGCAGCCAGCCGGTCGACGACAGTCGCAAGCGTGAGCACGTACGGCAGAACGGCACGCTTTCGTTGGCGATCACGCCGAAATGACCGACGCCCGGGATCGCATAGCGCACGGCTGTGGCGTCCACCGGCGCATCGGCCTGGGCGTACTCGTAGCGCTCGCCGATCAGGCTGAGCAGTTGCTGCAGGCTGACGAACTGTTGCAGGAAGGCATTGGAGTCGGTGGCGAGATGGCCCATGCGCATCAACTCGATGAAGCGCAACTCGTAGCCACGTTCCAGGCAGTAATCGAGCAGCGGCATGACCTGATCCAGGTTCTGCCCGCGCAACGGCACCATGTTGACCTTGATCTTCAGTCCCGCCGCTTTCGCCTGGTCCATGCCATCGAGCACGGTCGCCAGATCGCCGCCACGGGCGATGCTGCGGAACGCACCGGCGTCGAGGGTATCGAGCGACACGTTGATCCGACGCAGACCGGCATCCACCAGCAGCGGCAGTTTTTTCGCCAGGAGTTGACCGTTGGTGGTCAGACTAATGTCTTCCAGGCCCATCTTGCCGACGGCGCTCATGAAAGATTCGAGTTTGGGGCTGACCAGCGGCTCACCGCCGGTAATCCGCAATCGCTCGATGCCGGCAGCTTCAATCAGATAGGCCACGCCGCGTGCCATGGCCTCGGCCGACAGCTCATCCTGCGCAGCCACCAGCCGCTTGCCGTTGGGCACGCAGTAGGTACAGGCGTAATTGCAGGCTGAAGTCAGGCTGATGCGCAAATTGCGAAAACGCCTGCCTTGACGGTCAACGATCATGATCACTCCGGCGATAGAATTTCGAGCCGCTAAAACTTGACTCACAAATCAAGTTTTAGCAAGCCCTATGCCTGAGTATATTCCTGCGATACTGCGTCATGTAGCGAAATCATGGCGCAATAAGGCCGCTGAATGATTCAGCTGCTCGGGGTTTCCGGATCACGCTTGCGCTTGTTGCCCATGCGCACGCCGATGTCCATCAGGAACTGGAAGAAACCTTCCTGATCTTCCAGCACGTTGCTCCAGAACGGCGAGTGATACAGCGCCACCGCGCCGTGCACCAGCGCCCAGGACGCGCAGTAGTGGAAGTACGGCGGCACGTCTTCGAGCTTGCCTTCGCTGATCCGGCCCTTGATGAGCAAGGTCAGGCGTTCGAAGTTCGAGGCACGGATCTTGTGCAGCTCCTCGACCATTTCCGGCACCTGATTGCCTTTCACGACCTTCTCTTCGAGACGGTCGAACAGGCGATAGCGCTGCGGGTCGCGCATGCGGAATTCGAAGTAGGCGCGGGACAGCGCTTCCTTGTCCTTGTCGACATCGGCCGAATGCAACAGCTCATTCAAATCGCGCTCGTAATCGAGCATCAGGCGCAGATAGATCTCGGCCTTGGATTTGAAGTGCTTGTAGATCGTGCCTTTGCCGATACCCACGGCATCAGCAATCATCTCGACGGTGACACTGTCTTCACCTTGTTCGAGGAACAGCTTGAGCGCGGTATCGAGAATTTCTTGCTCGCGGCGACGAAACTCACGGACCTTACGAGGTTCTTTGTGCATAAGAAAAGGTCTGTAGGGGTCAAAATTCGAAGCCGCGTATTATGCCTAACTTGCGCAAAAATGCACGGATCATCCGACCATATCTGTGTTTCTTGTTCATTTTGCGAACGCCAAGGGTGCAATGAGAACTCAACTGAAGCGAACGTATTCCAAATTTGTTTAAAAACCCCGACCGCTCAACTGGACTGAACGCCAGACTGATCAATACTTGAACTGTCGGACGGCATCTCCCCCAAGTGCCGTGCCGATAAAGGTACCAAGGGACCGCGTGCCTTTGTTTTACTCCTAATGGTCTTAACCCGGATTCACCCCCCAGAACCCGGGTTTTTTTTGCCTGCGATTTGGCTTGTCTGCGAGAGCTGGGCTGCTCGCGATGGCCATTTCGCACTCAAGCAGATTTAACACTCGCCAGCGGGAACAACCGCTTGAAGTTTTCTGTGGTCTGCTCGGCGAATCGCTCGTAGCTTTCCCCGCGCAACATCGCCAGGAACTCCGCCACTTCACGCACGTACTGCGGCAGGTTCGGCTTGCCCCGATAAGGGATCGGCGCCAGGTAGGGCGAATCGGTCTCCACCAGCAACCGGTCGGCCGGTACTTTGCTTGCCACATCACGCAAGGCGTCGGCGTTGCGGAAGGTGACGATGCCCGACAGGGAGATGTAATAGCCCATGTCCAGCGCGACCTTGGCCATGTCCCAGTCTTCGGTGAAGCAATGCAGCACACCGGCCTGGGGCAGCGCAGCCTCGCGCAGCAGTTCCAGGGTATCGGCGCGGGCGCCACGGGTATGGATGATCACCGGTTTGCCGGTCTGCTGGGCGGCTTGCAGGTGCAGACGGAAGGATTCCTGCTGCAATTGGGCGGCTTGCGGCTCGTAGTGGTAATCCAGGCCGGTTTCGCCGATCGCCACCACTTTCGGATGATTGAGTTCGTGCAGCAACCAATCCAGCGCGGGCGCCGCGCCCGGTTGCACATCCAGCGGATGCACGCCGACCGAGCAATCGACGTCGGCATAGCGCTCGGCGAGGGCTTTGACATCAGCGGCGTTGTCGGCGCTGACGCCGATACACAGGAAGTGCCCTACCCCACGCTGGCGGGCGGCATCGAGTGCAGCATCCAGCGAGCCGTCATGGGCGGCGAGGTCGAGGCGATCAAGGTGACAATGGGAATCTACGAGCATAAAAGGACTGCAACTTACATCGTATGAGTGGGACGGTCGGACTTCAGGGCTCCGGCCAGATGGGTTTCGATGCGACTGCGGGCGGTGTTGTCGCCTTCATTGAATTGCACGCCGACTCCGGCGGCACGATTGCCCTGCGCGCCCTTGGGGGTGATCCAGGCGACCTTGCCGGCCACCGGAATCTTCTCCGCCTCGTCCATCAGATTGAGCAGCATGAACACCTCATCGCCCAACTTGTAGCTTTTGTTGGTCGGGATGAACAGGCCACCGTTCTTGATGAACGGCATATAGGCAGCGTACAGCACCGACTTGTCCTTGATGGTCAGGGACAGGATGCCGTTGCGCGGCCCCGGGCTCATGGGTTCATTCATGTTGACCTCCACTGCTGATGTTCAGAGTCTAGGCGCACACAGTCGTTTCGGGAGGCGATTACCGTTGGCCCGGCAAACTCACCCATTGCACCAACAACGCTTCCAGCAGCAAGGCTGGATTGAGGTTGGCTTTGCTCAGGACTTTCTGCCGCTGAGCGAGAATCCAGTCCTGAATATCGAGGACTTTGCCCTGCGCGCTTTTCTGCGCCAGGTACTGCACCACTTTGCGCATGTCCGTCAGACCGAGGCCGCTTTCATCCTGAGTCAGTTGATAACGCAGGATCAGGCTCGACCAGTCGCAGAACCAGTCGAACAAACGCAGCATCGGGATGTTTTTCCATTCCTCGGCCAGTTGCGTCGGCGACTGCTGTTGCTTGAGCAGCTTTTTCACCCCTTCGACCACCTGCGCACGCTGTTCGCGCACGCCCTGGGCCTGCAGGCTGACCGCCGCCAGTGGCGAACCGGCCGCCAGCGTCAGCAGCTCGATACGCTCCTCTGCTGAGCACTCCGGCAGCGCCTGTGCCAGCCATTGCAGGCTCACCGTCTCACTCGGCAACGGGCATGCCTGCTGCACGCAGCGGCTCTTGATCGTCGGCAACAAACGGCTCGGCTGGTGGCTGACCAGCAACAGCACGGTATTGCCCGAAGGCTCTTCGAGGCTCTTGAGCAAGGCGTTGGCGGCGTTGATGTTCATCGACTCCACCGGCTCGATCAGTACCACCTTGCGCCCGCCCAACTGCGCGGTCTGCACCACGAAACTGACCAGATCACGGACCTGATCGACCTTGATCGCCTTGTCGGCTTCTTCCGGCTCAAGGATGTAGTTGTCCGGGTGACTGCCGGCCTTGAGCAACAGGCAGGATTTGCACTCGCCGCAGGCCTCGGGCGTCGGGCGCTGACACAGCAGGCTGGCCATCAGCCGCTCGGCCAACGCACGCTTGCCAATCCCGGCCGGGCCGTGCAGCAGATACGCGTGGGCGTGCTGACTACGTCCGGCCAACTGCTGCCAGAGGCTGTCTTGCCATGGATAGGCCTCAGCCACGGGCCAGCTCCAGCAAATTCGGCAGCAAGGTATCCAGCGATTGTTGAACTTTGGCCAACGGCTGGCCGGCGTCGATACGCACATAACGCGCAGGATCGGCTTCAGCGCGTTTCAGAAACGCATTACGCACCGCCTCGAAGAACGCCCGGCCTTCCAGCTCGAAACGATCCAGCCGTCCACGAGCACTGGCGCGGGCCAGACCGATTTCCACCGGCAGATCGAAAATCAGCGTCAGGTCCGGGCGCAGGTCGCCCTGAACGAACGTCTCCAGCGCAGCGATGCGCTCCAGCGACAAACCGCGACCGCCGCCCTGATAGGCATACGTCGAGTCGGTAAACCGATCGCACAGCACCACCGCGCCACGGGCCAGTGCCGGGCGAATCACCTCGGCCAGATGCTGGGCACGGGCGGCGAACACCAGCAACAACTCGGTGTCGGGGTTCATGACTTCGTCGGCCGGGGCCAGCAACACATCGCGAATGCGCTCGGCCAGCGGCGTGCCGCCGGGTTCGCGGGTCAGCACCACTTCGATACCTTGCGCGCGCAGACGCTCGGCGAGGTACTCGCGGTTGGTGCTCTTGCCGGCGCCTTCCGGGCCTTCCAGGGTAATAAACAAGCCAGTCACAGGCAGTCCTTAGTCAAAGTCATTGCGCGTTCTGCGGTGCTGCCGCGCCAGGCTCGGCAGCAGGCACCGGGGCTGGCGCAGGATCCTGAGGCGGAACCTGCGGCAGCGATTCCGGCGCGGTGTCGGGGGACGCTGCGGGGATCGCTTCTTCGGTGGCCGTGGCCGGAGCGGCCGGCGCATTCGCCGGGGCCGGGCTGGAGCGGTAATCGGCACGGCGCTTGAGCTGGAACTCACGCACCGCACTGTTGTGCGCATCCAGGTCATCGGAGAACACATGGCTACCGTCGCCACGGGCGACGAAATACAGGCTGTTGCCTTCCACCGGATTGAGCGCGGCATGAATCGCCTCGCGGCCGACCATGGCAATCGGCGTCGGCGGCAATCCGGGAATCACATAAGTGTTATACGGCGTAGGCTCTTTGAGATGCGCGCGAGTCAATTTGCCGGTGTAGCGATCGCCCAGGCCATAGATCACGGTCGGATCGGTCTGCAACTGCATGCCCAGCGCCATACGGCGCACGAACACGCCAGCAATCTGCCCGCGCTCCTGTGGAACGCCGGTTTCCTTCTCCACCAGCGAGGCCATGATCAGCGCCTGATAAGGCTCGCTGTACGGCGCGTCGGCCGAGCGATTTTCCCACTCCTTGGCCAACACCTCATCCAGGCGATCGAAGGCTTTCTTCAGCAATTCGACGTCGGAGACTCCGCGCACGAAGCGGTAGGTGTCCGGAAAGAAACGACCTTCCGGGAACAGTCCGCGATGGCCGATTTTCTCCATCACGTCGCTGTCGCTCATGCCCTTGAGGGTCTGCTCGATCTTTTCATCTTTTGCCAGGGCGGCGCGGACCTGATGGAAGTTCCAGCCCTCGACCAGCGTCAGGCTGTACTGCACCACTTCGCCACGCTTCCACAGGTCGATCAGACCGTTGACGGTCATGCCCGGCTGCATGCGGTATTCGCCACTATGGATCGGCGTACCGGCCAGATTGAAGCGCCAATAGATACGCAACCAGAAGGCGTCCTTGATGACCCCATCGGTTTCGAGTTCAAGGAAGGTACGGGTCGGCGTCGAGCCCTTCGGCACATCCAGCAGTTCTTCCTGCGTGATGTTCAGGGGCTGTTCCAGCGCCGAATGAATTTTCCAGGCGCTGGCGCCCATCAGCAGCCCTGCCAGAACCAGTCCGGTTTCCAGCAGCAGCAAGAGTTTACGTCTCACGAATCAGGCATCCAGTAGGGCGCGGGAAATGGTTTGCAGTTTACGGGTGAGCGGGCCAACCGGCCAGCTCAGCGCAGCGTAGGCGCGTACCGGCCAGACGCCATACACGCTGTTGCAAATAAAGACTTCATCAGCCCATTGCAGCTGTTCGAGGCTGATGTCGGTGATTTGAGTGGGGATGGCCAATGACTCGGCCTGAAACAATATTTCAGCACGCATCACACCGGCCACGCCACAGCGCTTCAGATCCGGGGTAATCAGCACGCCGTCGCGCACCAGAAACAGGTTGCTGAACACGCCTTCGATGACACGTCCAACCTGATCGAGCATCAAGCCTTCGGCATGTTCGCTGTCGCGCCATTCGGCACGGGCGAGCACTTGCTCCAGACGATTCAGATGCTTGAGCCCGGCCAGCAATGGCTGGTTCGACAGCCGTGTGACACAGGGAAACAGGCGTATGCCTTGCTCGCCATGCACGGCAGGATAAACCGCAGGAGGATTGCCTTGCAGAATGCGTCGGCCCGGCGCCGCTGGATCAGCCGCGTAGCCACGCAAGCCGTCACCCCGGGTGAGAATGAGCTTGAGCACACCCTCGCCCATCGCTGCCGCATAGCTCAGCAGCTCTTGGCGAACCAGCTCGATATCAGTCGCGATGGCCAGGCGCGCGCAGCCATCGGCCAAACGCATCAGGTGACGGTCCAGCAAGATGGGCTGGCCGCCCTGCACGGCGATGGTCTCGAACAGCCCATCGCCGTAAGCCAGGCCGCGATCTTTCAGCGACAGAGCGTCAGCCGGCTGACCGTCGACCCAGCTGTCCATCAGCCAGCGAACCGGCGGAACGCCAACGTGCCGTTGGTGCCGCCAAAGCCGAAGGAGTTGGACAGTACGACGTCGATGTCCATGTTGCGCGCAGTGTGCGGCACGAAATCGAGATCGCAGCCTTCATCCGGCTCATCGAGGTTGATGGTTGGCGGTGCCACCTGGCTGTTGATCGCCAGCACACTGAAGATCGCCTCGACCGCGCCCGCCGCACCCAACAGGTGACCGGTCATCGACTTGGTGGAGCTGACCGCCAGTTTGTAGGCGTGATCACCGAACACGCTCTTGAGCGCATTGGCTTCGGCGAGGTCGCCGGCCGGCGTCGAGGTGCCGTGGGCGTTGATGTACTGTACCTGGTCGATGTTGATTTTCGCATCGCGCAGGGCATTGGTGATGCAGCGGGCGGCACCGGCGCCATCGGCAGGTGGCGAGGTCATGTGGAACGCATCGCCGCTGGTGCCGAAACCGATCAGCTCGGCATAGATGGCCGCACCGCGCGCCTTGGCGTGCTCGAGCTCTTCGAGTACCAGCGCACCGGCACCGTCGGACAGCACGAAGCCATCACGACCCTTGTCCCATGGACGGCTGGCGCGGGTCGGCTCGTCATTGCGGGTCGACAGTGCACGGGACGCGCCGAAGCCGCCCATGCCCAGACCGCACGCGGCCATCTCGGCACCGCCGGCAATCATCACGTCGGCTTCGTCGTACATGATGTTGCGCGCCGCCATGCCAATGCAGTGCGTACCGGTGGTACAGGCAGTGGCGATGGCGTAGTTAGGTCCCTGTGCACCCAGATGGATGGACAGAAAACCGGAAATCATATTGATGATCGAGCCTGGCACGAAGAATGGCGAGATTCGACGAGGGCCCGTCTCATGCAGAGTACGGCTGGTTTCCTCGATGTTGGTCAGACCGCCGATCCCCGAACCCATGGCCACGCCAATGCGCTCACGGTTGGCGTCGGTGACTTCCAGACCTGCGTTGCGAACAGCCTGAAAACCCGCGGCCAGACCGTACTGAATGAACAGATCGAGCTTGCGTGCTTCCTTGACCGACAGGTATTCCTCGACATTGAAGCCCTTTACCGAGCCGCCAAAACGGGTGGAATAGGCAGAAAGGTCGGTGTGTTCGATCAGACCAATGCCACTGCGGCCAGCCAGAATGCCCTGCCAACTGCTCGGCACATCTGTGCCCAGTGGCGACAACATACCCATACCGGTGACTACGACGCGTCTACGCGACACAGCACTCTCCTTTTTCAAATGACGACTTTGCATCAGGCCTAAAGAAAAAACCGCACGCCATGATGGCAGTGCGGTTTTTCCATGACAGCAGACAACGATTACAAACTATTACGCCTGGTGGCTAGTAACGTAGTCGATTGCAGCTTGTACAGTAGTGATCTTCTCAGCTTCTTCGTCAGGGATTTCGGTCTCGAATTCCTCTTCCAGAGCCATCACCAGCTCAACGGTGTCAAGGGAGTCGGCACCCAGGTCTTCTACGAAGGAAGCAGTGTTGACCACTTCTTCTTCTTTAACACCCAGTTGCTCGGCAACGATTTTCTTGACGCGCTCTTCGATGGTGCTCATACCTTGTTTTCACTCCTAATGGACAAATTCAGGCAGCTGGCCAGTGGGTAAGTGTATAGAAAGGCTTTTCAGCTTTTCAACTGAAAGCTTCACTCCTCAAACCCTGTGGCCCTCTGCCTATAAATAGATTGCAGCTTTATAACGGATTTTAGACAGCTCGTATGACATTTTTTTGAAGCAATCCGTCACATTTTACTTACATGTACATCCCACCGTTCACCGGGATTGTAGCCCCAGTGACGTATGCCGCACCGTCGGATGCAAGAAAAGCGACCACGGATGCGATCTCTTGAGCTTGTCCCAGACGACCCAGCGGAATCTGCGTCTGCAAGGCTTCACGCTGTGCTTCAGGCAGCTCGCGGGTCATATCGGTGTCGATGAACCCTGGGGTTACCGAGTTGACCGTAATCGAACGCGAACCGACTTCACGCGCCATCGCACGGCTGAAACCTTCCAGACCGGCCTTGGCGGCTGCATAGTTTACTTGGCCTGCGTTGCCCATGGCACCCACCACCGAGCCAATACTGATAATTCGGCCCCAGCGCGCCTTGGTCATGCCACGCAAAACACCCTTGGACAGGCGATACAGGCTGTTCAGATTGGTATCGATCACGTCGTACCATTCATCGTCTTTCATGCGCATCATCAGGTTATCGCGGGTGATACCGGCATTATTGACCAGAATCGCCGGCGCACCGAACTGCTCCTGAATGCTCGCCAGCACTTTGCTGACCGACTCGTCGCTGGTGACGTTCAGTTCCAGACCGGTGCCCTGAATACCGTGTTCTTTCAGGGTGGCGGCAATCGCCTCGGCGCCCTTGGCAGAGGTCGCGGTGCCAATAACGATGGCGCCCTGACGACCCAGCTCCAGGGCGATAGCCTGGCCGATACCGCGGCTTGCACCGGTGACCAGTGCAACTTTACCTTGCAGACTCATGCAAGTTTCTCCTGATTCAGGCTTGCGCTGCACGGGCGGCAGCGAAAGCATCTGGGGTATTGAGGTTGGTAGTCGAAACGCCTTCGGCGCAACGCTTGTTCAGACCTGCCAGTACTTTGCCCGGGCCGCATTCGACCAGACTGGTCGCGCCTTTGGCGACCAGGGTCTGGACCGATTCAACCCAGCGAACTGGCTTGTACAGTTGTTCGAGCAGATCACGCTTGAGGGTTTCCAGATCGGCCGGCACTTGCGCGCTGACGTTCTGTACGACCGGAATCTGCGGCGCCTGCCAGTCGATAGCGGCGATGGATTCGGCAAAACGCTCAGCAGCCGGACGCATCAGTTCGCAGTGCGACGGCACGCTCACCGGCAACGGCATGGCGCGTTTGGCGCCACGGGCCTTGCAGCCTTCGATGGCGCGCTCGACGGCGGCCTTGGCACCGGCGATGACCACCTGGCCTGGCGAGTTGAAGTTGACGGCGCTGACCACTTCGCCCTGCGCTGCTTCAGCGCAGGCTGCCAGCACGTCAGCGTCTTCCAGACCGAGAATCGCAGCCATGCCACCCTGCCCGGCCGGAACGGCTTCCTGCATCAGTTGACCACGACGCTCAACGAGCTTTACCGCGTCAGCCAGACTCAGGCTGCCAGCAGCAACCAGTGCGCTGTACTCACCCAGGCTATGACCGGCAACGAATGCCGGACGCGCACCGCCTTCAGCCAGCCACAGACGCCACAGGGCGATCGAGGCGGTCAGAATGGCTGGTTGGGTTTTATCGGTTTGATTGAGCAGCTCTTCCGGACCCTGCTGGGTCAGTGCCCACAGGTCATAGCCCAGAGCAGCGGAGGCTTCTTTGAATGTTTCGAGGATCAGCGGATATTCCGCGCCCAGCTCGGCCAACATGCCGAGGGACTGCGAACCCTGTCCTGGAAAGACGAATGCGAGGGAAGCAGACATGTAACAAGCCCCTAATGATCTTGTCGTCGGAAAATGACGCCCCGCTTGGGGACGCAAGAAACTGACAGTTGGATGGCCCTTTGAACCGGGCGGTCACATTTAAGCATTGTCCGACGAAAACGCCTAAGACAACAAATCCTCCAGACGGCCGTGGAGGCGTTCGGGCAAGTTCTCCTGAATCTCGATCAACGCGCGCTGAATCGCACTCTGAAAGCCTTGAACCCCGGCCGAACCGTGACTTTTCACCACGATGCCCTGCAAGCCGAGAAAGCTTGCGCCATTATGTCGCGCCGGCGCCAGATCAGCCTGCAAACGCTTCATCAATGGCAGCGCCAAGGCCCCCACAACGCGTGACGCGAGGTTTTTCCTGAACAAGGCCTCGATGCGCGCCGCGATCATCGTCGCCAGGCCTTCGCTGGACTTGAGCAGGATATTGCCGACAAATCCGTCACAGACCACCACGTCAGCCTCGCCGCGATACAAGCCATCGCCCTCGACGAAACCGATGTAATTGATGCCTCGGGCCGCCTGCAACAAGGTCGCCGCCAGCTTGACCTGCTGATTACCCTTGATGTCTTCGGTGCCGATATTGAGCAGCGCCACCCGTGGCCGGGCGATACCCAGCGTCTGCGCCGCCACCGAACCCATCACCGCGAACTGCAACAGATGCTCGGCACTGCAATCGACGTTGGCGCCCAGGTCGAGCAACTGGCAATAACCCTTTTGCGTCGGAATCGCCGCCACCATCGCCGGCCGATCAATGCCTGGCAATGTCTTGAGCACAAATCGCGACAGCGCCATCAGCGCCCCGGTATTGCCGGCGCTGACACAAGCCTGAGCCTTGCCATCCCGCACCAGCTCAAGGGCGACACGCATCGAAGAATCCAGTTTGCCACGCAAGGCCTGGGTCGGCTTTTCATCCATGGTGATGACTTCTGACGCCGGGACAATCGTCAGGCGCGCGCGATCGGCAGCCGATTGGCCGTTGATCAATTCTTCAAGAAGGGAGGGTTGACCGACAAGGGTCAGGTGCAGCGAGGGCGTAGTAGAAAGGCAAGCAAGGCTGGCCTGAACAATGCTGCGGGGACCGAAGTCCCCGCCCATTGCGTCAATCGCGATGACTTGAGCGGACAAGTGATTACTCGTCAGCGCCCTTGTCGATCACTTTACGGCCACGGTATACGCCTTCTGGCGATACGTGGTGACGCAGGTGAACTTCACCGGTGGTTTTTTCTACAGACAGGGTGCTAGCCTCGAGAGCGTCGTGCGAACGGCGCATGTCACGGGCAGAGCGGGATTTTTTGTTCTGCTGAACAGCCATAATTGATTAACTCCTAAACGTTTGGGTCACGCTTTAACTGCGCCAATACACTGAACGGGTTGGACCGCGTTACCTCGTCCTCGCTCGGTTCGGGCTCATCTGCTCCCGCCGGCTGCTGGCATTCTTCCGGATGATGAGCAGGCACAATGGGCAAGGCGAGCAGAAGCTCCTCCTCGATCAGTGACTGCAGATCCAATGGATCTTCGCCCAGTTCCAGCACGTCATAACCTTTCGGTAACGACTGGGTATTCGCACCCTCCTTCACCACAGCGTAACTGCATTCGCTATGGATCGGCAGGGTGACCAGCTCAAGACAACGCTGGCAAACCATTTTGACCTCGGTGTCGATAAAGCTGTGGATCACCACAGATTTACGTTCATCTCGTTCAAAAACGAATTTCGCCTGCACCGTACCGACATCGTCGGAAAGCGGGTCGCAGAGTCTCTTCAAATCGGCCAGCAGCAGTTCACCTTGAAGGGTGGTGCCACGATCAGCCAATTTGCGCGGGTCAACGTGAGGTGGAATCGGGTCATTCAACATAGGCGCAGCATTATAGGGATGCCCCCACCCATGTCAAAGGAAATTGTGCCCTGTCCGTCACTTGCGTGCCTCCGCTAGAATTCGCGCCTGCCTCAGGAGACGCCAATGCTGCCTCTATTACTCGCTTCAAGCTCGACTTATCGTCGGGAATTGCTCACCCGCCTGCACCTGCCGTTCGTCTGCAGCTCACCGGATATCGACGAAAGCCATCAGCCGGGCGAATCAGCCGTCGAACTGGTCCAGCGCCTCGCCGAACAGAAAGCCCGGGCACTGGCTGCCAGCCACCCCGCTCATCTGATTATCGGCTCGGACCAGGTGGCCGTGCTCGGTGAACGCATCATCGGCAAGCCACACACCTTCGACAAGGCCCGCGAGCAACTGCTGGCCGCCAGCGGCGCCAGCGTGACCTTCCTCACGGGCCTGGCCCTGCTCAACAGCCAGACCGGCCACTGCCAGGTCGACTGCGTGCCGTTCACCGTACACATGCGCGAACTCGACGCGGCGCGCATCGAGCGCTACCTGCGCCTGGAGCAACCCTACGACTGCGCCGGCAGCTTCAAGGCGGAAGGGCTCGGCGTGAGCCTCTTCAAATCCACCGAAGGCCCGGATGCCACCAGCCTGATCGGCCTGCCACTCATTCGCCTGATCGACATGCTGCTGGCCGAGGGCGTGCAAATCCCCTGAAACACAAAAAACCGGCCATCAAGGCCGGTTTTTTTACAACGCATCAACTTGCCTAGCGCAATGCAGGCCCGTGGAAACCCATCCACATCGCCAACTGCTCGGCGACACTGGCACCGAGCTTCTTCGAGAAGCGATCAAATGGCGATTCCTGAACGGTGAAATCCACCAGCTCTTTCTCGCCGATCACATCGCGCGCCACCGAACTGGCGTTACCCAGACCATCGATCAGCCCCAGCGGCAATGCCTGCTCGCCGGACCAGACCAGCCCGGAGAACAACTCCGGATGCTCCTTGTCCTTCAGACGTTCGCCACGACCCTGCTTGACGCTGTTGATGAACTGCTTGTGCGTGGTGTCCAGCACGGTCTGCCAGAATGCGGTTTCGTCAGACTTCTGCGGCTGGAACGGATCCAGAAACGACTTGTGCTCACCCGAGGTGTAGGTGCGACGCTCGACACCCAACTTGTCCATAGTACCGACAAAACCGTAACCCGCCGCCGTCACACCGATGGAGCCGACCAGACTGGCCTTGTCGGCATAGATCTGATCCGCCGCACTGGCGATGTAATAGGCACCGGACGCACCGAGATCGGAAATCACCGCGTACACCTTGGTATCCGGATGCAGACCGCGCAGACGCTTGATCTCGTCATACACGTAACCCGACTGCACCGGACTGCCGCCCGGGCTGTTGATCCGCAGGATTACGCCCTTGACCTTCTTGTCCTCAAAGGCTGCACGCAGACTGCCGACAATATTGTCGGCGCTGGCCGGCTCTTTATCGGCAATCATGCCGGTGACGTCGATCAGCGCAGTGTAGTTCGGACCACGGGTGGCGGTCTTTTCCATGTCCATCAGCGGGGTGAACAGGATCAGCGCAACAAATAGATAAACAAACGTCAGCAGCTTGAAGAAAATCCCCCAACGCCGTGAGCGACGCTGTTCCTGCACACCGGCCAGCAAAGTCTTTTCCAACAGCTTCCAGCTTTTCTCGTCACCGTCGTCGGCACTTGCCTTGGCCGGTGCTTTCCATTCGTCGGTCATGCGCTGTACCCCAGCAAAAACGTATTAAGCCTGCTGCCCCAGCCAGGCGTGCAATTCACAAAAACGGTCGATCGACAGACGTGGCTCGAACTGCTGTAGTGATTCGATCGATTGCGCGCCATAACTGACCGCCACCGAATCCATCCCCGCGTTACGCGCCATCAGCAGATCGAAGGACGAGTCCCCAACCATCAGCGCCTGCTCAGCACGCACGCCGCAATGAGCCAGGATTTGCTCCAGCATCAGCGGGTGTGGCTTGCTTGCCGTCTCATCGGCAGCGCGAGTGATATCGAAATAATCTTCCCAGCCATTGGCCTTGAGCACCCGATCCAGTCCGCGACGATTCTTGCCGGTCGCGACCGCCAGGTGGTAACCCTGCTCGCGAAACGACGCCATCGACTCGACTACGCCTTCGAACAACGGCGAAGGCACGGCTTCCGCGGCGATGTAGTGATCAGCGTAATACTCGCGAAACAAGGTCATTTCGGCATCACTGATGTCTGGGTACAAGGTGCGGATCGCCTCGGGCAAGCCCAGACCGATAATGCCTTTGACGGCAAAATCATCGCGCAACTCGAAACCGGAGCGCCCGGATGCCGAGTGCATTGCCTCGACAATCCGATGAATGGAATCAGCGAGGGTGCCATCCCAATCAAAAATCAGCAGTTTGTAATCAGATGGGCGCACTCAATCGCTCCACGGTCTTGGCCCACATTTCATCGACCGGCGCCTGCAACTTGAGTTCACCGCCATCGGGTAGCGGCACGGTCAGCATGTAGGCGTGCAGGAACAGACGCTTGCCGCCCAGATCACGAATTTCCTTGCTGAAACCGTCATCGCCGTACTTGGTGTCGCCGGCAATGCAGTGCCCGGCGTGCAACGTGTGGACGCGGATCTGGTGCGTGCGGCCGGTAATCGGCTTGGCTTCGATCAGGGTGGCAAAGTCGCCAAAGCGACGCAGGACCTTGAACACGGTCACAGACTCCTTGCCCTCCTCCTCGTCGACCTCGACCATGCGCTCGCCAGAGCGCAGATTGCTCTTGCCGAGCGCCGCACGGACTTGCTTGATGGAGGTCGCCCAGTTGCCGCGAACCAGTGCCATGTAGCGCTTGTCGACACCGTCACCGCGCAATGCGGCGTGCAAGTGACGCAACATGCTGCGCTTCTTGGCGATCATCAGCAGGCCGGAGGTATCACGGTCGAGACGGTGAACCAGCTCCAGCTCCTTGACATCGGGGCGCAACTGACGAAAGGCTTCGATGACGCCGTAATTCAAGCCACTGCCACCGTGAACCGCAATGCCAGCGGGCTTGTTGATCACGATCAGGGCTTTATCTTCATAAACAATCGAGGCTTCCAGACGCTGCAACAGACCCTGAGCCAGAGGCACGGGTTCGTCGCGCTCAGGCACGCGAACCGGCGGTACGCGCACGATATCGCCGGCCTGCAGCTTGTATTCGGGCTTGATCCGCCCCTTGTTCACGCGCACTTCGCCTTTACGCAAAATGCGGTAAATCAAGGTCTTGGGCACGCCTTTGAGCCGGGCAAGGAGGAAATTGTCGATTCGTTGGCCGGCATACTCCGGCGAGACTTCAAGCAGTTGAACGCCTGGAGTCGAAGGGGCAGTAGTTGTCATGCCGCGGATGATAACAATTTTTATGGAATTGAAGCACTTAATCATTGCTGCTATAGTCGCGAACGCCGCCAAAAGCGGCCTGGACAGCGGAACCACGGTCAAAAACCGGCCCTGACCAACGCAATTCACCAGGACGCGAGGCCGTCCTACGGGGCTTTCGCTACGTAACGGTGGAGTTTGCAGTTGTAACAAGCGCAGGTGACATGAGGCCTGAATTACACCGTCGAGCAGAGTTTTCACTCGCCTGACAGGCAAATATTCGAGGCCAGTTCACAAAGTGCAGTCAGCTGCAGATGACCCCGAGCGAAGGCTTCGGAAACATCGCCTGAATTAGCCATGATGCGTGACCTCCCCTTTCGGAGCTCACGGTAAATGCCAACCCGCTGCGGATTCTGCGCGCGGCAGCACCCGAATTATCAGGGATACGTGTAGGGTGGAGATGCACAACCGCTGGACTGTGTAGCAATAGGCTTTATCAAGACGCTTCATCTCGTCCACAGCCGCTGGTTGATTCCTCCTCCTGACTGAGTGCTTAAGTAGCCACAGCAAGCAGGACGCGTAAGTCGCGATATCGGCCCAATTGGCCTGACATCGCTGGACACGGGAATGGCCAACCACTCCCGACGCACCTGACACCGACCGTGAGAAGTCGTGTGTGCCGAACGCCGTTTCCGGCAGCCCGGAAACCGACGGTACTACATGAAAAGAATGCTGATTAACGCAACTCAACCCGAAGAGTTGCGTGTTGCACTGGTAGATGGCCAACGCCTCTACGACCTGGACATCGAATCCGGTGCACGCGAGCAGAAGAAGGCCAACATCTACAAAGGCCGTATCACTCGCATCGAACCAAGCCTTGAGGCTGCCTTTGTCGATTTCGGCTCCGAGCGCCACGGCTTCCTGCCCCTCAAAGAAATCTCCCGCGAATACTTCAAGAAAGCCCCTGAAGGCCGCGTCAACATCAAGGACGTCCTGAGCGAAGGCCAGGAAGTCATCGTTCAGGTCGAAAAAGAAGAACGTGGCAACAAGGGCGCTGCCCTGACCACCTTCATCAGCCTGGCCGGTCGCTACCTCGTGCTGATGCCGAACAACCCGCGTGCCGGCGGTATTTCCCGTCGCATCGAAGGCGAAGAGCGCAATGAACTGCGTGAAGCGCTGAACGGTCTGGTCGCTCCGGCCGACATGGGCCTGATCGTGCGCACTGCAGGCCTTGGCCGCAGCAGCGAAGAAATGCAGTGGGACCTCGACTACCTGCTGCAACTGTGGACCGCCATCAAAGAAGCCTCGCTGGATCGCTCCGCGCCATTCCTGATCTACCAGGAAAGCAACGTGATCATCCGCGCCATCCGCGATTACCTGCGCCAGGACATCGGCGAAGTGCTGATCGACAGCGTTGAAGCCCAGGACGAAGCCCTGACCTTCATCCGCCAGGTGATGCCGCAGTACGCCAGCAAGATCAAGCTGTACGAAGACAGCGTTCCGCTGTTCAACCGTTTCCAGATCGAAAGCCAGATCGAGACCGCTTTCCAGCGCGTCGTGGAACTGCCTTCCGGCGGCTCCATCGTTATCGATCCGACCGAAGCCCTGGTGTCCATCGACATCAACTCGGCGCGCGCCACCAAAGGCAGCGACATCGAAGAAACCGCCCTGCAGACCAACCTTGAAGCCGCCGAAGAAATCGCCCGTCAGTTGCGCCTGCGCGACATCGGCGGCCTGATCGTCATCGACTTCATCGACATGACCCCTGCCAAGAACCAGCGCGCCGTGGAAGAGAAAGTCCGCGAATGCCTGGAAGCCGACCGCGCTCGCGTGCAGATCGGCCGTATCTCGCGCTTCGGCCTGCTGGAAATGTCCCGTCAGCGTCTGCGTCCATCGCTGGGCGAGAGCAGCGGCATCGTCTGCCCACGTTGCAACGGCACCGGCATCATCCGTGACGTTGAATCGCTGTCGCTGGCGATCCTGCGCCTGATCGAAGAAGAAGCCCTGAAAGACCGTACTGCCGAAGTACGCGCTCAGGTGCCGATCCCGGTCGCTGCGTTCCTGCTCAACGAAAAACGCAATTCGATCACCAAGATCGAACTGCGCACCCGTGCCCGCATCGTCATTCTGCCGAATGACCACCTCGAAACGCCGCACTTCGAAGTTCAGCGCCTGCGTGACGACAGCCCGGAAGCTGCGACCAACCAGTCCAGCTACGAAATCGCTGCTGCCGCTGCCGAAGTCGAAGAAGTCCAGCCAGCCGCTGCGACCCGCACCCTGGTTCGCCAGGAAGCTGCGGTCAAGACTGCTCCGGCTCGTGCCAATGCCCCGGTGCCGACCGAAGTCGCCGCCCCTGCTGCAGCACCAGCACCGGCTCCGGTTGCCGCGCCAGAACCAAGCCTGTTCAAAGGCCTGGTGAAATCGCTGGTCAGCCTGTTCGCGACTAAAGAAGAGCCAGCCGCTCCGGTTGTGGTTGAAAAACCGGCCACCGAGCGCCCGGCCCGTAATGAAGAGCGTCGCAACGGTCGTCAGCAGAGCCGCAACCGTAACGGTCGCCGCGATGAAGAGCGCAAACCGCGCGAAGAGCGTGCACCGCGTGAAGAACGCGCACCACGCGAGCCGCGTGAAGAGCGTCAGCCACGTGAAGCCCGTGAAGTTCGGGAGCCGCGTGAAGCCCGCACCGAAGCACCAGCCGTGCGCGAAGAACGCGCTCCACGCGCCCCGCGTGAAGAACGTGCACCGCGTGCGCCACGCGAAGACCGCAAGCCACGTGGCGAGCGCGAAGAGCGCGTACGTGAACTGCGCGAACCTCTGGACGCTGCCCCGGCCGCTCCAGCCGTTGCTGCTGCCGCTGTCGTCGCTGAAGAGCGTCCGGCTCGTCAGCCACGCGAAGAGCGCGCACCGCGTCCGCCGCGTGAAGAGCGTCAACCGCGTGCCGAACAAGCTGCTGCCGTAGCTGAAGAAGAAATCATCAGCGGCGAAGAGCAACTGTCGGAAGACGCTCAGGACAACGCCGAAGGCGATCGTCCACGTCGTCGCTCCCGTGGTCAGCGTCGTCGCAGCAACCGTCGCGAGCGTCAGCGTGATGCCAACGGCAACGTGATCGAAGGTTCGGAAGAGTCCGAGTCCGGCGAAAACGCTGAAGGCCCAAGCACTGCCGAACTGGCTGCCGGCCTGGCCGTGACCGCCGCTGTTGCCAGCAGCGTGATCAGCGCTCCTGCCGAAGCACAAGCGCACGAGCAAGCGGAACGCGCCACTGCTGCTGTTCAGGAAACCGCTCCAGTGGAAGCGCCGGTTGTTGAAGCAACCACTCCGGTAGAAGTGGTTGCTGCTCCGGAAGTCGAAGTGGCTCCGGTTCAAGAAACCCTGCCTCAGGTAGAGCCAGCGCCAGTCGTGGTTGCCGAGTCGGTTGTTGAAACCGTCGCTGAAACCGTGACCGAAACCGTGCGTGAAGTTCGCGAAGAGCAGACTGCGTTCAACTGGGTTGCCGAACCAGCCGTCGCTGAAACGCCAGCACCAGTGGTAGAAGCCCCGGTAGTTGAAGAAGCCAAGGCTGCCGAGCCAGTGGCTGAAGTGACTGAACCTGCTCCAGCACCAGCCGCTGAAGCTCCGGTCATTGAGGCACCTGTGGTGGCTGAAGCCCCTGCTCCAGTGGTTGAAGCCGCTCCGGCAAGCGCCCTGACGGCAAACGGTCGCGCACCGAACGACCCACGTGAAGTGCGTCGCCGCAAGCGTGAAGCCGAGCGTCTGCAGAAGGAAACCGAACTGGCTGCCGCTGCTGCACCGGTTGCTGAAGTGGTCGAAGTTGCTGCTGCATCCGTTACTGAAGAAGCCGTGGTTGAGTCGGTGATCGCCGAAGCACCGCGCTCCGTTCAGGACGCGGTCGAGCATCACCAAGAGGCCGAGGAAAAAGAACACGAGCCTAAACCGCTCGTCTGATTCCGAAAGCCAATAAAAAGCCCCGCCTGAGCAATCAGGCGGGGCTTTTTATTGCCTCCAATTCAAGCATCACCACGATCCCTACAAGAGATATGTGCAGGGCTCAGGATTGGGGAAATACCAGAGATTCAGGCACATCGATATCCCACAACACCCCGGGATCATCCACCGCCACTTCCACCACTCTGCCCTGCTTGAACAACGGCCTGGCACCGCGATCACCGCTCAACGCCTGCAACCCCGGTCCGAACGAACGACCAAATCCCACCGGATGCCCGAACTCACCCTCCTGCACCGGCACGCTCACGGCGTCGTCAGCCATCGACGCCACTACCCGCTCAATACTCGACGGCAAGATAAACGGCATATCCCCCAGCACAATCAACCAGCCATCCACGTCCGGGCAGGTCGCAACGCCCGCGGCAATGCTGTCGCCCATCCCGGTCGATTCAATCGAGACCACGTCACAGCCATAAGCTTGCGCCATGCGCATCGCCTGCGGCCGCGCCTCGGTGGTCACCAGCACCCGCTTGCCGAGACCGGTTGGCAGATTCAGCAACACCTGCTCGATCACCGAACGCACCGCGCCATCGCGCCCGGTGCAATCGGCCAGCAGCTTGTCTTTATCGGCACCGGCAACCTGACGAAAGCGGCTACCCTCACCCGCCGCCAGCACAATCACTGCGATGGATCGACTCATGGCTCCTCCACGACTTTCTTCTGTTTCAACTCGACGCCGTTCTTGATCGCGACAATTTCCGCCAACAACGACAGGGCAATCTCCGCCGGTGAATGGCTGCCGATGTGCAAGCCAATCGGCCCGTGCAACCGGTTGATCGCCTCGGGTGACAAGCCCAACTGAGCCAGGTTGTCCCGGCGCTTCTGGCTGTTGACCCGCGAACCGAGCGCGCCGACATAGAACGCTGGCGAATCGAGTGCGGTGAGCAACGCCATGTCGTCCAGACGTGGATCATGGGTCAGCGCGACGATGGCCGTGCGCTCATCCGTCTGAATACTCAACACGGCCTCGTCAGGCATGCCCGGGACAAAGCGGCCGTGGTGCTCTTCCCAGCCGTAGACGAATTCCGTGCGCGGATCGCAGATCAGCACTTCGAAATCCAGCAGCCGGGCCATGTCGGCCACATAACGTGACAACTGTCCGGCGCCGATCAACAGCAGACGCCAGCGCGGACCATAAATCGCGCGCAGGGTCTTGCCATCGAATGCCAGCACATCGGCTTTGCTCGCCGCCGACAGCACAACCTCACCGGTGTCGATGTTCAGCTCGCGAGCCACAATCTCATGCGCTTCACAACGCGCGAGCAACTCGGCGACCCACGCCGGATCCCCGACCCGCTCTTCGGTCAGGCGCAACGTGCCGCCACAGGGCAAGCCGAACCGCGCGGCCTCCTCCCGGGTGACGCCGTAGGTAATCAGTTGCACCGGCGGCCCGTCGCTGGCGATGCGCCCGTCGTGCAGGCGGGCGATCAAGTCATCCTCGACACAGCCGCCCGACACCGAACCGATCACCACGCCATCTTCGCGCAACGCGAGCATCGCCCCCGGCGCCCGGGGCGCGGTACCCCAGGTCTGCACCACGCTGAACAGCACCACCCGTTGCCCGGCGCGGCGCCATTCAAGCACGCTGCGCAGAACGTTGAGATCGGCGCTGTCCATTACGCCTGCGCCTTCTGCCAGCCCTGCAACTGATAACGCACCGGCAGGTTGCGGATGCGCTGGCCGGTGGCGGCAAAGATTGCGTTGCACAGCGCCGGCGCAATCGGCGGCACCCCCGGTTCACCGACGCCACCCAACGGTACGTCGCCCGGCGGCGTCACCAGATGCACGGCGACTTCCTTGGGCGCCAACGACATGCGCGCCACTTCGTACATATGGAAGTTGTCCTGCTGGACCTTGCCATCCTTGAAGCTGATTTCACCCAGCACCGCGTTGCCCAGGCCCATCACGCAGGCGCCTTCGAACTGCGAGCGGATGCGTTCAGGGTTGATCTGCGGCCCGCAATCGACGGCGATGTCGGCCTTGTGCACGATCAGCGTGCCGTCGTCCTTGACCTCGACTTCGATCACCGCCGCGACATAGGTGACGAAGCTGTAGTGCACCGCCAGTCCCAGGCCTCGGCCCTCAGGCAGTTTGCGCCCCCAACCGGCCGCCTTGGCCGCAGTTTCCAGCACCGTGCGCATACGCCCGGTGTCGATCGGATAGCGCTCGGGGGATTCACCGTAGTTCCACTCCTCGCTCAGGGTGCGCGGGTCAATCTGCCGATCGGGGCCAAGCAACTTGATCTGATACTTGAGCGGATCCACACCGGCCTTGTGCGCCAGTTCATCGACGAAACTCTGGATCGCGAAGCCGTGGGGAATGTTCGACACCGAGCGATACCAGCCGACCCGGGTGTGCACCGTGGCCTCGGGGTTTTCCAGGCGCACGTTGGGTATCGCGTAGGCCATGTTGGTGAAGCCCATGCCCAGTTCGAACGCCGCCTCATGGTTCATGCCCGGGGCGAACAGCGCGGTAATGCTCGGCGCCACCGTGCGATGCAACCAGCCGGACGGCATGCCGTCCTTGCCAACCGCGGCCTTCAGGTACTCGGCGGACACGGTGTGGAAATACGAGTTGTGGATGTCGTCTTCACGCGTCCATTGCACCCGTACGGCTTTGCCGGGGAACTCCTTGGCGAGGATCGCCGCCTCGACGACGAAATCCGGTTTCGATTTGCGGCCAAAACCGCCACCCAGCAGCGTGACGTTGAAGGTGACGTTATCGAACGGCAGCCCCAGGCGCTCGGCGATGCGCTCGCGGGTCACTTGTGGCGCCTGACTTGGCGCCCACGCCTCGCACACGCCGTTGTTGTAGCGGGCGATGGCGACCATCGGTTCCATCGGCGCCTGGGCCAGATGCGGCAAATAGTAGGAAGCCTCGAGGCTGCTGGCCGCGCCACTCAGGGCTTTTTCGATATCGCCGGTGTTGCGTACCACTTTGCCGGGCTTGCGTGATGCAGCTTCCAGTTCCTGGCGATAGGCGATCGAGTCGTAGCTGGCATTGGGGCCGTCGTCCCATTCGATTTTCAGTGCCTCGCGGCCCTTGATCGCCGCCCAGGTATTGCTGGCGACCACTGCCACGCCACCCAGCGGCTGGAATTCCGAAGGCAACGGACGACTTTCGATCTGCATGACTTTTAGCACGCCGGGGACTTTCAGCGCCGCGCTGTCATCCAGCGACTTGACCTTGCCGCCGTACACCGCCGGACGGGCGATGGTGGCGTACAGCATGCCGTCGAAATGCACGTCGGCGCCGTACACCGCGCGACCGTTGACGATGTCGGCACCGTCGATGGCCTTGGTGCCTTCCTTGCCGATGTAGCGAAACTCCGACGGTTGCTTGAGACGCAGGCTGTCACGCGCCGGCACCGCCAGCGCACTGGCTGCGGCGGCGAGCTCGCCATAACCCAGCTCGCGACCGGACGGTTTGTGCAGGACTTTGTGCAACTGTGCATGGCACTCGCTCACCGGCACTTTCCACTGCGCGGCGGCGGCTTGTTCCAGCATGGTCCGGGCTGCCGCGCCGCAACGGCGCATCGGTTCATACCAGTGGCGCATGCTGCGCGATCCGTCGGTGTCCTGGTTGCCGAAGCGCACTTCATCGCCGGGCGCTTGCTGGACTTTGACCCTGGCCCAGTCGGCGTCCAGCTCGTCGGCGACCACCATGGTCAGGCTGGTGCGCACGCCCTGGCCCATTTCCGAGCGGTTGCAGACCACGGTAACCGTGCCATCCGCAGCAATGCTGACGTAGACCTTCGGATCGTCGATCCAGCCGTTGGGCATGCCCTCGGCGCCGAATTTCTTCGGGGCGTCTTCAGCCAACGCATCCTGCCAGCCCCAACTCGCGGCCAGCACCAACGCACCAGTAGCCCCGACGCCTTTTAGAAAGCCTCGACGACTGAGATTGCTCAGGGCGAAATCATTCGGCAAGCGGCTCATGCCTTGGCCTCCTTCAGGTGAGTGGAGGCCTGACGGATCGCGGTCTTGATCCGGTTGTAGGTGCCGCAACGGCAAATGTTGCCGACCATCGCTTCTTCGATCTGCTCGTCGCTCGGATTCGGATGGGTCTTGAGCAACGCGGTGGCGGACATGATCTGCCCACCCTGACAGAAACCACACTGCGCCACGGCGCTGTCGAGCCAGGCCTGCTGGACCACTTGGCCAACCGGATCGGCGTGCAGGTTGTCGATGGTGCTGACGTTCTGCCCGATCACCGAGCCGATCGGCGTAATGCAACTACGGGCCGGCAAGCCATCGATATGAATGGTGCAGGCACCGCACAGGCCCATACCGCAGCCGAATTTGGTGCCGTTGTAACCGGCGACATCACGAATAGCCCACAGCAGCGGCATGTCTTCGGTGACATCCAGTTGATGGTCCTGGCCATTGAGTTTCAGGGTAATCATGGGCACGCCCGCATATTCTTGGTGGTTATGGGGTCGAGCAATCTGCCGCCAGAGACTGGCGGTGGTTCACGCAGATCGACTCAGGCTAATGGGCTCTCTTGTGCCAACGCGAACGTCTGCACCGGGCCTTTGGTGGAGCAAAGGGATTATCGTTAGCTGGCTACGTTAACCCGTGATTAACAAAAAAGCCCTGCACTTTTTTATCAGTGCAGGGCTTTGGATACCGACTTGAAGCGTAGCCTCAATAGCGGTTGGGCTCCATTTCCAGCTCGATATTGAAACGTTCGGCAATATCTTTCTGGATGCGTTGCGCCAGCTCCAGCAATTGCAGGCCGGTGGCCGCGCCGTAGTTGACCAGCACCAGCGCCTGCAACTTATGCACGCCGGCATCGGCCTCACGGAAACCTTTCCAGCCGGCGCGCTCGATCAGCCAACCAGCGGCCAGTTTCATCTGCCCGTCCGGTTGCACGTAAGCCACCAGATCCGGGTGCAGCTGTTTGATCTGCGCCACCAGCGCCGCCGGCACCAACGGGTTCTTGAAGAAGCTGCCGGCATTACCGAGCACCGCAGGGTCCGGCAGTTTTTCGCTGCGGATGCTGCAGATCGCGCGACTGACGTCGCTTGGCGTTGGTTGCTCGATGCCCTGCTCGGTCAGGCGCTGACGCACTGGCCCGTATTCCAGGTGCAAGTGAGCTACGCGGTCGAGGTTGAAGCGCACGCGCAGGATCAGCCAACGCCCCGGCTGCTGCTTGAACAGGCTGTCGCGGTAGGCGAAGTTGCATTCTTCCAGGCTGAAGTCGCGCAACTCGCCGGTCTGACGATCCAGCGCGGTGAGGCCGGCGAACACATCCTTGATCTCGACCCCGTAGGCACCGATGTTCTGCATCGGCGCCGCCCCCACGGTACCTGGGATCAGGCTGAGGTTTTCCAGACCGGAAAAACCCTGCGCCAGCGTGTGCTGCACGAACGGGTGCCATGGCTCGCCGGCTTCCGCCTCGATCACCACGCGGTCGCCGTCGTCGCTGATCAGCCGAATGCCACGAGTCGCCATGCGCAACACCAGCGCCGGAATATCAGCGGTCAGCAGCAGGTTGCTGCCACCACCGATCACCAGCAATGGCACGTCGTTCGCTGTGGCATACGCCAGCGCTTCACGGACATCGGCGTCGCTATGGGCTTCGGCAAACAACTGCGCGCGAACGTCGACGCCGAAACTGTTGAACGGTTTCAGCGAAACCTGTGATTGAAGCTGCAAACTCATAACCGACCCTTCACTTCGATCAACAGTTGGTCACAGGCCGCCTCGATCAGATCCAGCACCTGTTCGAAGCCCTGATCGCCGTCGTAATACGGATCCGGCACTTCATCGACCACACCGGCATAACGACGCAGGAACAGATCCAGTTCGGCCTTGCCGGTGGATGGCTGCAAGGCCTTGAGGTTGCGCAGGTTGCTGTTGTCCATGGCCAGAATCAGGTCGTAACTGGCGAAATCGGCGCGGCTGACCTGCTGCGCACGTTGCGCCGACAGGTCATAACCACGCACTTTGGCCGCGGCCTGGCTGCGTTTGTCCGGCGGGTTGCCGACGTGCCAGTCACCGGTGCCGGCGGAGGCCACTTCCACCTGGTCTGCCAGCCCGGCTTCGCGCAACTTGTGACGCAACACGCCTTCGGCGGTGGGCGAGCGGCAGATGTTGCCCAGGCACACGAACAGAACGCGCATCAGGCCCCCAGCAGGCGACGAACGCGCTCGAGGTCTTCAACAGTGTCGACGCCGGTCGGCGGCGCGATCAACGCGTCGGCCACATGAATCCGCACGCCATGCCACAAGGCACGCAGTTGCTCGAGGGATTCAGTGTTCTCCAGCCAGCACGGGCCCCAGCTCACGAAGTCCTGGAGGAACCCGGCGCGGTAGGCATAAATGCCGATGTGGCGACGGTAAGGCACGCCTTCGGGCAACTGCTCGCGGCTCTTGGCGAAGGCATCGCGGGCCCACGGCAAGGTTGCGCGGCTGAAAGTCAGCGCCAGGCCGTTAAGGTCGCTGACGACCTTGACCACGTTCGGGTTGAACAGGGTCTCAATGTCTTCGATCGGCTCAGCCAGTGTGGCCATGCGCGCTTCGGTGTGGGCTGCGAGGTTGGCGGCCACTTGATCGATCACGCTCGGCGGGATCAGTGGCTCGTCGCCTTGCACGTTGACCACGATCGCGTCAGGCGCAAGGCCCAGCTTTGCCGCGACTTCGGCCAGACGGTCAGTCCCGGAATTATGGTCTTCACGGGTCAGCACCACTTCAGCGCCGAAACCCTGGCACGCCTCGACGATGCGCGCATCGTCAGTCGCCACCACCACACGGCTGGCACTGCTTTTGCTCGCCTGTTCCCAGACGTGCTGGATCATCGGCTTGCCGGCGATGTCCAGCAGCGGTTTGCCCGGCAGGCGGGTCGAGGCGTAACGCGACGGGATGACAACGGTGAAGGCAGTGGTCATTTATCCAGACGCTCGTCAGTGGTCAGGGTGCGCGCTTCGCTTTCGAGCATCACCGGGATGCCGTCGCGGATCGGATAGGCCAGGCCTGCGCCCTTGCTGATCAGTTCGGTCTTGTCGGCGCTGAGCTTGAGCGGACCTTTGCAGATCGGGCACGCGAGGATGTCGAGCAATTTGGTGTCCATGAACATTCCCTGGATAAAGAGTTAAGGCAAAAGACGATCGGGCAGCAGGCGCATCAACTGGGTGTCGAACCAGGCCACGAAGGCCGGTGACGGCACGGCATCGACCGCCAGATACCACCAGTCGTCAGCCGCGAAGGCACGGCACTTCACCGCGTCCTTTTCGGTCATCACCAACGGCAATGACGGTGTGAAATTCAAGGCCTGCACGCTGTATTCGGCGTGGTCGGCAAACGCATGGGGGATTGCCCGCCAGTCTAGCGCTTCGAGTGTATTGAAGAAACGTTGCGGATTGCCGATCCCGGCCACCGCGTGCACCGATTGCCCGGGCGCAAAATGCTCCAGCGGTTTGCGTTCGCCGCTGCGCAGATTGACCAGCGCGGTCGGTTGCAGGCGAAACGCGAAGCCGTCGTCGCGGTCTGCGGTGGCGCCGTTGAACAGCACGCCGTCGACGCTTTGCAGGCGCTCGATCGGCTCGCGCAACGGACCTGCCGGCAGGCAGCGTTTATTGCCCAGGCCTCGAGCAGCGTCGATCAGCACCAGCTCCAGATCGCGGGCCAGACGGTAATGCTGCATGCCATCGTCGGAGAGGATCAGGTCCAGCGGTTCACTGGCGAGCAGGGCTTTGACTGCAGCGCTGCGATCAGGGTCGATCATCAACGGCACACCGGTGCGCTGCACGATCAGCAGCGGTTCGTCACCCGCGATGTCTGCGCCTTGGTTGGCCTCGACCCGCCACGGCATTTGCGGCGGTTTGGCACCGTAGCCACGACTGACCACGCCAACGCGCAAGCCGCTGCGCCGACAGTGTTCGATCAACCACAGGATCATCGGCGTTTTGCCAGTGCCGCCGACGGTGATATTGCCGACCACAATCAGCGGCACTGGCGGCTGATAGATCTGGCCTTCGCCATCGAGAAAGCGCTGGCGTTTGTTGACCACCACGCGGCGGTAGAGCATTTCCAGCGGCCGCAGCAATGTCAGGGCCGGATGCCCTTGATACCACGCGGCGAGCAAGCGATCGGACAGGCTCATCAGGATTTGGGCGCCGCCTCGACCGTGGTCATGCGCAGATGGCTGAAACCGAGTTTGCCGGCCGCGTCCATGGCGGTGATCACCGCTTGGTGTTGGGTCTTGCCGTCGGCACTGATCGACAACGGCATGTTGGTGTCACCGTTGGCTTCTTTCTGCATGGCTTCCATCAGTGTCGCCAGATCGTTCTTCGGCAACACCTTGTTGTTCACCGAGTACACGCCTTCGGCGCTGATCGCGACATCCAGTTGTTTGAGCTGCTGGTCTTCGGCGGGTGATCCGCTGACCGACTCTGGCAGATCGACGCGCAACTGGGTTTCGCGGGTGAAGGTGGTGGTCACCACGAAAAACAGCAACAGGATGAACACCACGTCGATCAGCGACGCGAGGTTGATGTCTATCGTTTCCCGGGGTTTGCGACGGAATTTCACGCTTTGTCCCCGGCCAGATCGACGTCACGGTCGCCCTGCACCACTTCGACCAGTTTGATCGCTTCCTGCTCCATGCCCACCACCAGCTCGTCGATGCGGCGTTGCAGGAACCGGTGGAAGAACACCGACGGGATACCCACCATCAGGCCCGCCGCCGTAGTGATCAGCGCCTTGGAGATACCGCCAGCCAGTACCGAAGCATTGGTGGTCATGCCGGAGCCGGTGAAGGCGCTGAAAATGTCGATCATGCCCAGCACCGTACCCAACAGGCCCAGCAACGGCGACATGGCGGCGATGGTGCCCAGCGCGTTGACGTAGCGTTCGAGCTCGTGAATCACCCGCGCGGCGGCTTCTTCGATGCATTCCTTCATGATCTCGCGACCATGCTTGGAGTTGGCCAGGCCCGCCGCGAGGATTTCACCCAGCGGCGAGTTGACGCGCAACTCCTTGAGTTTTTCTTTGTTGAGCTGCTTGTCCTTGATCCAGACCCAGACCTGGCCCAGCAGATGCTCGGGGGTGACGCGACTGGCGCGCAGGGTCCACAGGCGCTCGGCGACGATCGCCATGGCCGCGATGGAACTCAGAATGATCGGCAACATCATCCAGCCGCCGGATTTGACCAATTCCCACACAGTGACAGTCCCCTCGAAAAAGTGCGCCACTTTACCATACCGGTTCGCGATTAAGACCCGCTGCCCCGACGACCGTGATGTCGCAAGCGTGCCTGCGCCGATCAACGGGCCGACACGGGCGGATCACGCCAGAAACGCCGCTGCTGACGCATTGTCCACGGCGCGCTGAAGGTCCCCAGTTGCAGATGAATGGCACCGTGCTCGGCACTGTCGTAAATGCGCAGCTGCTGTTTGCGATAACGCGCGAGCACGGTGGGATGCGGGTGGCCGAACGAATTGCCCTGGCCTCGGGAGATCAGCACTGTTTCGGGCTGCAGGGTTTTGAGCAGCGCCATGGATGACGAACTGCGGCTGCCATGATGCGGTGCCTGCAGCCATTGCGTGGGGACGGCCAACGGGCTGTCGAGTAGGAGGCGTTCGGCGCGGGTGTCGATATCGCCGGTGAGCAGCAGGCGCTCGCCATTGGCCTCGATCTGCAGCACACAGGAACGCTGGTTGCTGTCGTGCGCGTCGGCCCACTGCCAGAGTTGGAAACGCACACCGTCCCATTGCCATTGCCGGCCACTGTCACACGTCCCGGCGTTCAGTTGGGCGGGCAATCCCGGTGGGTCGCCGCTGATGACCTGAGCGACCGGCAAGCGGCGCGCCACCGCCACAGCACCGCCTGCATGGTCGGCATCGGCATGACTGAGCAGCATCAGGTCCAGGCGTTCGACGCCGAGCTTGCGCAGTGCCGGCAACACCACTCGTTCGCCGATATCGAAATCGCCGAAACGCGGCCCGGCGTCGTAGAGTACGGCGTGATGACGGGTGCGGATCAGAATCGCCAGGCCTTGACCGACATCGAGCTGCCAGACATCGGCCACGCCCTCGGGCAGTCGCTCACGCGGCGGCACCACCAGCATCAATAGCAACGGCCAGCCCAGGGACCGCATCGGTACTCCACGTGGCAGCAGCAACATCACTGCACCGAGGCTGCCCAGCATCCAGACCCACCACGAGACTGAGGCTGGAATCCACGCCGGCCATTGTCCGGCAATCAGCGCCAGGCCGCGAAACAGCACATCGATCAGTCCACCTGCCAGCCACAACAGACCTTCGCCGACATAGGGCACTGGTAACAGCGCCGTGCCGAGCAGCGCCGGTGGCAACACGACGAAGCTGACCCACGGTACCGCCAGCAAATTCGCCAGCGGTCCGCTGAGGCTGATCGGCAGGTTCAGCGCCAGCAACACCGGGCACAGGCCAATCGCAATCAGCCATTGCGCGCGGGTCCAGGTCTGCCACCAGCGCCACGCGCCAAGGCGGCTGCCGAAGGTGAAAATCAGCACCGCCACCGCCGCGAAAGACAACCAGAAACCCGGGCGCAGGCTGGCCAACGGATCAAGCAACAGCACCGCATTGAACGCCAGCAACAGCGGCCACCACGCACCGAGATGGCGAAAGCGCAGACGCCACAGCAGCACCAGCCCGACCATCACGCAGGCCCGTTGCACCGGCACCTCAAACCCGGCCAGCACCCCGTAACCCAATGCCGCCGCAAACGCCAGACCACAGGCCCAGGGCAGCCAGGGCCAGCGCAGCGGCCACAACCCAAAACGCGCCAACCCGGCGACCAGCAGATACATCACCACCGCCAAAAGTCCGATGTGCTGGCCGGAAATCACCAGCAAATGCACGGTGCCGGTGTCCTGCAGGATCTGCCAATCCTCGCGGCTGAGCCCGGAACCGTCGCCCAGCACCAGCGCCGCCAATGCACCGCCCCGGCCCTGAGCGTCCATTTCAAGCAAGCGCTGACGAATGCTGTCGCGCCACGCCCAACTCGCCTCGGCAAGGCGCTGACCATCCTTGACCGTGCCGGTCGCGCCGATGCGTTGCGCCAGCAGCCAGGCTTCGTAATCGAAGGCATCGGGATTGAGCAAGCCGCCGGGGCGCTTGAGCTTCACCGCCAGGCGCCAGCGCTCGCCGCTGTTGAGCGGCGGCCCGGCGTACCACGCCAACCGCATCAATGACGGCAGTGTCGCGTGCCGCGAGCGGGCATCGGCCAACTCGAAACGCACCACACCGTCGCTGGACTGCGGCAACCCCACCACCCGCCCTTCGATCCAGCGCGTTTCGCCATCGAGCGGTTGCGGCAACCGATCATTCAGCGCCCACTGCGCGCTGACACAGGCCCAGGTGAAACCGAACAGCAAAAATGCCAACGGATAGCTGCGAAACGGCAGCAACATCAGCCCCACCACGGGCAACAACATCAGTAACCCGACCGGCGGTAAAACCGGTAAAAAAACCACCACCAGCAGACCGGCTGCCAGCGCCATCATCCCTGTGCGCATACGCCCGTCCTTGAGAGTTACTCCTTAGGCGTAGCCGTTGCGAAGCCAGCTCGTCGTCAACAATTGTCACAAAGTCTGAATGGGCGCTTCGTAGAATCCAGACATACTTGCCGCCTTAACCGACCGAGAAGCCTTATGCCCCGGCGCTTATTCAAACGTTACATGCCCGATCCGACGAGCATCAGGGAACACAAATCCTTACGCTTTCTCGGCAAGTTGCTGCATGACCCGAACCTCTGGCACCTCAATCGTCACTCGGTGGCCCGGGCGATGGCCGTTGGCCTGTTCTCCGCGTTCCTGCCGATTCCGGCGCAGATGCTGGTGGCGGCAGCGCTGGCGATCACCGTGCGTGGCAACATGCCGATTGCCGTCAGCCTGGTGTGGCTGACCAACCCGATCACCATGCCGGCGGTGTTCTTCTGCACCTATCAGGCCGGGGCCTGGTTGATGGATGTGCCCGCCCGCACCCTGCCCGATTCGTTGACCTGGGAATGGATCAGCGGCGAACTCTCGACGTTGTGGCAGCCGTTCTTGCTCGGCTCGGTGGTGTGTGGCCTGGTGCTTGGTGCCCTCGCCTACTTTGCGGTGATGCTGTACTGGCGCTGGTGGGTGGCGCGGCAATGGGCGCGGCGCAAGAGAAACCGCAAGGCATGAATGTAAAACGGCCTCCGCAAGGGAGGCCGTTTTGTTTTGTGCTGTCTGGACTGACGCCTTCGCGAGCAAGCCCGCTCCCACATGAGGTCTGCGTCGTAACACAGATCCAGTGTGGGAGCGGGCTTGCTCGCGAAGCAGTCGACGCGGTCTTGGATCAGGTCCGCATCCCGCGCCCACTCACCAGCAACCGCGCACAACCGAGATACAGCACGACAGTCGCCACCAGCATAAAGGTGATCGCAATGCCGATCTTGATATCCGACACACCAAGAATGCCGTAACGGAACGCGTTGACCATGTGCAGCACCGGGTTGGCCAGCGACACGGTCTGCCAGAACGGCGGCAGCAACGTGATCGAGTAGAACACCCCGCCGAGGTAGGTCAGCGGTGTCAGCACGAACGTCGGGATGATCGAGATGTCATCGAAGTTGCGCGCAAACACGGCGTTGATGAAACCCAGCAGCGAGAAAATCGTTGCCGTCAGCACCACCACCAAAATGGTCACACCCAGGTGATGCACCTGCAAATGGGTGAAGAACAGCGACAGAATGGTCACGATCACCCCGACCATCAGACCACGCAACACGCCGCCGATGGTGAAGCCGATCAGAATCGTGTGCGGCGACACCGGCGAGACCATCAGCTCCTCGATGGAACGCTGGAACTTGCTGCCGAAGAAACTCGACACCACGTTGCCGTAGGAGTTGGTGATTACCGACATCATGATCAGCCCCGGCACGATGTACTCCATGTAGGTGAAGCCACCCATATCGCCGATCTGCCGGCCGATCAGGTTACCGAAGATCACGAAATACAGCACCATGGTGATCGCCGGCGGCAGCAGGGTCTGTGGCCAGATCCGCGTAAAGCGTTTGACCTCGCGGTAAACAATGGTCTGGAGGGCGACGAGGTTGGGCCGGAACTCGGAACTCATACCGCCACCTTCGACAGATTTTTCTCCACCAGGGACACGAACAGCTCCTCGAGGCGATTGGTTTTGTTACGCAGGCTCAGCACTTCGATTTGCTGCTGCGCCAACTGGGTGAACAGCGCGGTGATGCCCATGGATTTGTCGACCTGGACCTCCAGGGTATGGCTGTCGAGCAAGCGAGCGGGATAGCCGATCAGTTGCGGTGCAGCGTTCAAGTCGTTTTTCAGGTCCAGCAGGAAGGTTTCGACGTGCAGTTGGCCCAGCAGTTGTTTCATGCTGGTGTTCTCGACGATGGTGCCGTGGTCGATGATGCCGATGTTGCGGCACAGCTGCTCAGCCTCCTCCAGATAATGCGTGGTGAGGATGATGGTGATGCCTTTCTGGTTCAGCTCGGTGAGGAATGTCCACATCGAGCGACGCAGTTCGATGTCGACCCCGGCGGTCGGTTCATCGAGGATCAGCAGGCGCGGCTCATGCACCAGTGCGCGGGCAATCATCAGGCGCCGCTTCATGCCGCCGGACAGCGAGCGTGACGGCACATCACGCTTGTCCCACAGGCCGAGCTGGGTCAGGTACTGCTCGGCGCGTTCCTTGGCGATCTTCGCCGGGATGCCGTAGTAACCGGCCTGGGTCACGACGATGTCGAAGGTCTTTTCGAACTGGTTGAAGTTGAATTCCTGGGGCACGACGCCGATCGAGCGCTTGAGCGCCGCCGGGTTCTTGTCCAGGTCATGGCCGAAGATATTCACCGTGCCACTGGTCTTGTTGACCAGAGTCGAGAGAATGCCGATGGTGGTGGATTTGCCGGCACCGTTGGGGCCGAGCAAGGCGAAGAAATCACCTTCGGCAACGTCCAGATCGATACCACTCAAGGCCTGGAACCCGTTGCCGTAGGTTTTGGTTAGCTGCCGGATGGACAGAGCGGAACTCATATCTGATTTACGCACCAAGAAGGAAAGAAAGGAAAGGTCAGGCCGGGCGGCGAACAAAACAACCACGGCGCATGAGCGCAATGGTGCTTGCCGCCGCCACACAAGTACAGTCAAGTGTGTCGATAGTTATTATCAAGTCAACGCGGTCATGACCGCTTTCTGATAGGCCGCACGCTGTTTCAAACGTGCGTACCAAGCCTCAAGACGCGGCTGCGAGGCGCGCTCGATGGGCATTTCGAACCAGGCATAAATGAAACTGCCGAGGGGAATATCGCCCATGCCGATTTCGTTTCCGGACAAATACGGCTGGCTGGCAAGCGCCTGCTCGGCCATGGCCAGCAGCGCCGTGCATTCCTTGATCCCAGCGTTGATTGCAGGCCAGTCCTGCTTGTCCGCCGGCGTACGCAGCACGCCCCAGAACACGGTGCGGAACGGCCCGGCGAAACTCGAGGTGGTCCAGTCCATCCATTTGTCAGCGATCGCCCGGGCTTGTGGATCTGCCGGGTACCACGCGCTGTTCGGCGCATGCCTGGCCAGCAGGTAACGCACGATGGCGTTGGACTCCCACAGCACGAACCCGTCATCCTCGATCACCGGTACTCGGCCGTTCGGGTTCATCGCCCGATATTCAGGCGTATCGACCACCCCGAAGGCACCACCGGCATCAATCGCCTCGTAGGCCAGGCCAAGTTCTTCGGCGGCCCACAGTGGTTTCCTGACATTCGATGAGTTTTTCCGTCCCCAGATCTTCAGCATGACCGCCTCTTTTCAAATGCGTGGGCGAGCAGCATACGCCGGATCAGACACGGCTCAAATCACTCTGCATATCGCCCAGGGTCTTCGCCTGTTGTTCGCTGAACAGATGCGGATAGCACTTTTCCAGGTGTTCGAAGAAGAAGGTTACCGGCACATCGCTGAACTGGCCGTGATCGACCAGGTACTCCATCAAATGCGCGCCGTCGCGGTTGTACGGATGGAAAACGCTGTCGTTGATCCCGTCGAACTCCAGTGGCGCGACGTTGAACAGTTCGCAAAGCTGCTGGTTGAAGGCTGGCGTGGCTTTGACCCAGCGATCATTCAGAAACAGTTCGGTGTAGCCGTGCATGGCGAACACGTCACTGCGCAGCAATTCCAACAGACGTGGGGTCGACAGGTGATTCCTGACGTCGGCCAGACCGATGCGCGCGGCAATCCCGCAATGCCGCGCACACCCGGCCAGCAACGTGGCCTTGGGCACGCAGTAACTCTCCCCCGCCGCCAAGGCATGGCTGCCACACAGAGTTTGCGGGTCGAGGCTGAAGGTATACGGGTTGTAACGCACCGCTTCGCGCACAGCGTAATAAAGACCGATCGCCTGCGCGAGTGGGTCGCGGCTGGCCCCACGGTGCTGTTCGGCGAACTCCACCACCGCCGGGTGGTCACTATCGATGAAGCGGCCGGGGCTCAGATACTCGCGCATGACGTTTTTCTCCTGGGTGAGCCCCGAGTCTAGCGACAGCTCAAGCACAGAGATAACGACGTTTCGGCCAAACATGCACGCAAAGACGCGGGAATAGCGAACGTTTTCCCACGGGTGTTGCCCACCGAACCTACAAAAGCCATCCAGGGTTTCTCACGAGTTCAATCACCTTGTTCTGACCACCCCGTTTTACAGATGCCGTCTAAGCTCTGGAGGGTCGGTTTGCCTTGGTTCACGGAGGATTACATATGCTGTTGTTGTGGATACTGGTTCTGATCGTCGGTGTGGCGTACCTCGCCCACCGGCGCATCGCCCCGCTGCCCGCGTTGGGTATCGTCGCCATTTACCTGCTGGCGATGGGCATTTTCAGCCGCGCCCCGGGCTGGCTGTTGCTGGTGTTCTGGGTCGTGCTTGCGCTGGTTGCCGCGCCGTTGCTACTGCCTGACTTGCGCCGCAAACACTTCACCGCGCCGCTGTTCAACTGGTTCCAGAAAACCCTGCCGCCGATGTCGCAGACCGAACGCGACGCGATCGATGCCGGCACCGTGTGGTGGGACGGCGAGCTGTTCAGCGGCCGTCCGGACTGGGACAAACTGCTGTCCTATCCCAAGGCGCAACTGAGCGAGGAAGAACAGGCGTTCATCGACGGTCCGACCGAAGAGCTCTGCGCGATGGTCACTGACTGGCAGATCGGCCAGTCGATGGACCTGCCGCCCGAAGCCTGGAGCCACATCAAGGAACACGGCTTCTTCGCCCTGATCATTCCCAAGGAGTTCGGCGGCAAGGGCTTTTCCGCCTATGCCCACTCGCAAGTGGCGATGAAGCTCGCCACCCGCAGCGGCGACCTCGCCTCGACGGTGATGGTGCCCAACTCCCTCGGCCCGGCCGAACTGCTGCTGCATTACGGCACCGATGAACAACGCAATCACTACCTGCCGCGACTGGCCCGTGGCGACGACATTCCGTGCTTCGCCCTCACCGGCCCGCTGGCCGGCTCCGACGCCGGCGCCATGCCCGACACCGGGATCATCTGCAAAGGCGAATGGGAAGGTCAGGAAGTCATCGGCCTGCGCCTGAACTGGGAAAAACGCTATATCACCCTCGGTCCGGTAGCGACCCTGCTCGGCCTCGCCTTCAAGGCCTACGACCCGGACCACTTGCTGGGCGACAAGGACGACCTCGGGATCAGCCTGGCGCTGATCCCCACCGATACCCCGGGCGTGGAAATCGGCCGTCGTCACCTGCCGCTGGGCGCAGCGTTCATGAACGGCCCGAATTCGGGCAAAGACGTGTTCATCCCGCTGGACTTCCTCATCGGTGGCCAGGAAATGCTCGGCAAGGGCTGGATGATGCTGATGAACTGCCTGTCGGTCGGGCGCTCGATTTCGCTGCCGGCCGTCGGCACTGGCGCGGCCAAGTTCACCAGTCTGGTGACCGGTCAGTACGCGCAGATTCGTGAACAGTTCAACGTGCCGCTCTCGGCCTTCGAAGGCATTCAGGAAGCGATGGCGCGCATCGGCGGCAACGCCTGGATGATGGACGCGGCGCGCATGCTCACCGCCAACGCGGTGGATCTGGGCGAAAAACCGTCAGTGCTGTCGGCGATCCTCAAGTACCACCTGACCGAACGCGGCCGCGAGTGCATCAGCCACGCCATGGACGTACACGGCGGCAAGGCCATCATCATGGGCCCGAACAACTACCTCGGGCGCAGCTGGAATGGCGCGCCGATCTTCATCACTGTGGAGGGCGCGAACATCCTTTCGCGAAACCTGATGATCTTCGGTCAGGGCGCCATTCGCTGCCATCCGTTCGTGCTCAAGGAAATGGCCCTTGCCGGCCGCGAGGACAAGGATCAGGCGTTGAAAGAGTTCGACGGCCTGCTGCTCAAGCACATCGGTTTTGCCGTCGGCAACGCGGCCAGTACCCTGGTGCTGAACCTGGGTTTCGGCCACTTCGAGCATGCCCCCGGCGACAAGATCAGTCAGGGCTACTTCCGCGCCCTCAACCGTCAGGCGGCAGCATTCGCGATGCTGGCCGACTTCAGCATGATGCTGCTGGGCGGCGAACTGAAACGCCGCGAACGCCTGTCGGCGCGCCTCGGCGATGTGTTGAGCAACCTGTATCTGGCCTCCGCTGCGCTCAAGCGTTACCACGACCTGGATTCGCCGGCGCATATGGAACCGCTGTTCCGCTGGGCCATGGAAGAAAGCCTCGGCCAGTCGGAACGGGCACTGGATGAGATGTTGAGCAACTTCCCGAACAAAGTGTTCGGCTGCCTGTTGCGGGTCATCGTGTTCCCGTTCGGCCGTCGCCACAAAGGTCCTTCCGACAAACTTGGCGCCGAAGTGGCCGCAGTGATCGGCCGTGCCAAAGGCGATCCGACCCTCGAAGAGCTGCTCGCCGGCTGCTATCGCCCGCAGTCCGCCGACGATGCCGTCGGTGCCCTGCAACACGCCAGCGATCTGCTGAATGCCGCCCAACCGCTGCATAAAAAGCTGCACATGTCGCTGAAGAGCGGTCAGGTCAAACCGGTCGCTGGCGAACACGCGATCGATGCGGCGCTGGAGGCCGGAGTGTTGCAGCCGCAGGAAGCACAGACCCTGCGCGATGCAGAAGCAGCACGACGCAAGGTGATCGACGTCGATGACTTCGACAAGGAAGAGCTGAAACAGGCAGAGGGAAAAGTCCGCTGATCCCGACAACCATGTCCAAGCGAGCGCAGGAGCTTTATACTCCCGCGCCCGTTTTGCTCTTGAGGACTTATCTCGTGTCCAACGTCGTTGCCGATCATCTTGTGTTACTCGACCACCTGCGCAGTATTCTGGTCGCCGTAGGTGAGGCCGAACAGGTTCCCGAAGAGAGCCATGCCTTGTTCCTGGAGCGCTTCGACGAACTGCTGGCATCCCTGCCGATCGATCCGATCGAAAGCCAGTATCTGGGCCAGGACATCCTGACCCAAGTGATCACCCGCTATCCGCAAATCGCCCATCTGATCCCACGGGATCTGCTGTGGTTCTTCGCGGGTGACTGCCTGCACTACCTGTCCGATGAAGAAATCGACCTGTATCAGGCGCTGGAAGAACGTCGCTACGACGCCGAACAGAATGATGAACCGTTCGACTGGAATCAGGAAAAACAGCTGTTGGCGATGTCTGCACAAGACAGCAAGCACTGATTTTCTCCTGGTAATGAAAAGGCCCGCATGGTGATCCATGCGGGCCTTTTTATTGTGCTGCTATTACAGCAATCCTTCGCTTTCAGGCAGCTCGTACGCCATCGCCAGGTTGTTTGGCGCCCCCGCCCTGCCCGGCTTGCTCAACGTCGGCTCCTTCTCCAGGCACTCCACCAGATAATCGATGAACACCCGCAACTTCGGTGGCAGATAGCGCGTTGGTGAGTGCAGCAACCACAGTCCACCGTGGTACGAAGCCAGGAACGTCCACTCCGGCAACACTTGCACAATCAGCTTCTGCTCAAGCGCATAACGCGCGGTGAAATACGGCAGGCTGCCGATGCCGATGTGCTGCAATACCGCCCCCAACCGCACGCCGGTATGGTTGGCGGCATAGCGGCCACGCACGCCGACGGTCACTGCTTTACTGCCCTTCTTGAATTTCCAGCGCGCATCGCTTGGGGTTTCACCCAGATAAATGCAGCTGTGATTGAGCAAGTCATGCGGATGCGTCGGTGTGCCGTGTTCGGCCAGGTATTGCGGCGTAGCGCAGAGCAAATGATCGATGGTCAGCAACTGACGCCCGACCAGTCCGGCTGGCGGACTGTCAGTGATACGAATCGCCAGATCAACATGATCGTCGATCAGATCAACCTGCCGGTCTTCCAACAGCAACTCGACATCGACCTTGGGATAACGCCGCAGAAACTCGGGCATGTGTGGATGAATCACAAAACGCCCGACCGCTTTCGGCACGCTGACCCGCACCAGCCCTTCCGCCTCATGGGTGAACTGGCCGCTGATCTCCATCACTGACTTGGCAGCGCTGACCATCTCCTGACAGCGCTTGAACACTTCTTCACCACCGTCACTCAGGCGTAGTTTGCGTGTGGTGCGCTGCAGCAAACGCGTAGCCAGCGCCTTTTCCAGGCGAGAAATGCTACGACTGATCGCTGACGGCGAAGAACCCAGCTGGCGGGCGGCCTCGGAAAAGCTGCCGGTCTCCACGACCTTCACGAAAATCGCCATTTCACCGAGCAGTGGCAGCGGGAGATTGATGCTCACAGCGCACAAGTCCTTTGATGTTTGAACGGATTATCACGTTATTGCACGATTCATATAATAAAAAAAGAAACTTTAATAAGGGCATGGAATATGACGCTTCGCCTCTTTTTCCATAGTGATGACCTCAAGGCTAATGTGGAAGTCCTCGACTGCACGCCCCACGAGAACGAATTTGCCGTGGTGTTGCGCGCCACTCTGTTTCATCCGCAAGGCGGAGGTCAGCCCTGCGACACCGGCTGGATCGGCGAAAGCCAAGTGCTGCGCGTGGTGCAGGAACCAGACCGGATCGTCCATTACGTCGACTGTCCGGTAAAACTCGGCATGACCTGTATTCACGTCGATGAACAGCGTCGCAGCTTCAACACTCGCATGCATTCGGCTGGGCATCTGATCGGGCACTTCGTACAGGCCATGGGCTGGACACCGATCAAGGCACACCACTGGCCTGACGAAGGCCGGGTGCAGTTCAAACCAGGTGATGCCGCGCAGGAAGTCGATGCGCCGACCGTTCAATACGGTATCGGTCAGTGGATCGAACACGATCTGCCGCGCCTGACCTCGCTGCGCGAGGGCGCGCGGGAAATCGGCTTTGGCGAGCTGCCAGCCTATGGCTGTGGTGGCACCCATGTACGCAGCCTGAAGGATTTGGGCACAGTCACGATCGCGTCACTTTCGCAGAAGAAAGGCACGTTATCCGTCCACTACAGCGTGGATTGAGCATTTCGGACGTTGCCCTAGCGCAACGTCCGACGCCGGGGGAACCGCACTCGCAGGTTCCGTTGACTATCGATAGATGGACCTAAAAACAATGATGCTAGACGTCGAGCGTCTCGATGAGACGTGCATAAAAAAACTGGCCAACGAAGATGTCCTCGCCATCCGCGTCAAAGGCTTTTTGCCCGAACCGCTGGCGATCCAGATTGGCGACAAAATTCTTGCTCCGGGATTCGAAGGTTATATCAACGCGCCGAGCATCGGCCGCATCGGTATGGCGTTTTACGAGGCGGAAAACCAGCCGCTGCTGATCGAGGATTATTTCGAGCGTGCCACCAGCAACATCGCCGAACTGCGCAACCGTTGTGCGCCCTACTCCTCACCGATCGACACCCTGCGCTGCATGCTCGACGAATCATGGCCGGCCGGCGCCCATCTGGAAAACCTCTATGGCCGCAAGATGTATGTCGGCCTGTCGCGGGTAGTCAAACCCGGCGTGTGCTTCCTGGCCCATCACGACATTTTTGCCAAGGATGCGCCGGACAGCTTTCAGGCCCGCAGCCTGTAGGCGCAGTTCGCCTGCAACGTGTACCTGAACATGCCGACCGAGGGCGGTGCGCTGCAGGTGTGGGACGACGACATTACCCCGGATCAGTTCGACGAGATGCGCGGCGACAGTTACGGCATCGACCCGGCACTGCTCGGCCCGCCGACCCTTGAAGTGCGGCCGGAGCCAGGCGATTTCATCATGTTCAATTCGCGTTGCATGCACTCGGTGACCCCGGGTGTGGCAGATCCGCGACTGAGCCTTTCCTTCTTTGTCGGCTATCGCGGCAATGCTTCACCCCTGACCTTCTGGAGCTGAGATGTTATCGAACTACCTGGGCGAGTTTCTGGCGCTGGCCACCATCCACTTTCTGGCCGTGGTCGCTCCCGGCCCGGATTTCGCCGTCACCATCCGCCAAAGCGTACGCTTCGGTCGACTGGTAGGCATTTGCACCGCACTGGGCATCGGAGCGGGTATTTCCGTGCATGTGTTGTATACCCTGCTTGGGGTCGGCGCCTTGATGCACACCACGCCATGGTTGCTGACGGTGGCCAAGGTCGTCGGTGGCGCCTACATCTTTTATCTCGGCATCTGCCTGATTCGCAGCAAGCCGAAAACCACGCTTGAGGGCGAGCAGAGCACGGAGGAGCCGCTGGTCGAGCAGTCGCTGTTCAAGGCGTTCAGCACCGGTTTTCTGACCAATGCCACGAACCCCAAGGCCACGCTGTTTTTCCTGGCGATCTTCACCACGATCATCAGCGCCAGCACGCCGCTGAACATTCAGGCGCTGTACGGGGTGTGGATGTGCTTCGTCAATGCGCTGTGGTTCGTGATCGTCGCGCTGTTTTTTTCCAGCAGCCGGGTGCGGAACCTGTTTATGCGCATGGGCCATTGGTTTGAACGCAGCATGGGGGTGATCCTGATTCTGTTCGCCGGACGACTGGTCTTGTCGATGTAAAACTGCCTTATAGAACAAGGCCCGAACGGTCATCCCGCTCGGGCCTTTTTCGTTTGTGCGTCGCTTTTGCATTTCTGTGCGACGCATCCCACTTCCCGGGCTCCCCTTCAACACCCTCACGGTGTTAGTTTGGAAAAGATTTGTTTCATCTTTGAAACACACCTCAATCAACTGCCTGCAAAGGAATGCCCACTGCAATGAATTTTTCTCTCAAGCGCCTGGCGGCGACCAGCCTGATCCTGGCCAGCTTTTCTGCGTTCACCCTGCCCGCACAGGCCAACATCACCCCGCAACAGAGCGCAGCCATTCTCAAGAGCTTCGATGATGCGAGCGTCACCGATTTCCGCCAGTTTCTGGGTGCCGTAGGCAAGAGCGACCTGGGTAAAACCGACAACCTCGGCCCGGCGATCAATGCCTTTCTCGACAACAAGACCCCGAGCGCTGAACAGCAGAACGAGATCTACCGCCTGCTGGGCATCTACACCCGCGTGAAATACGGCAAGGCTGCACTGGAAACCCTGCGCGAACTGGTGGAAATCCCGACCTTCCAGAAAGAAGGTGTGGCCCAGCACGACAATCCCGAGTTCATCAAGATCGCCGAAAAGATCAAGAACCTGGCCGAATCGTTCAACCTGAAGTTCCGCAACGTCGACAACCGCGTCTATGAAATCTCCCTGGACGGCAGCGGCGACGAAGTCGTGGGTATTCACGCGCATGCCGACGTGGTGCCGGTCACCCCGGAAAACTGGGTACTGAAAGACGGCACCAAACTCGATCCGTTCAAAGTCACGCTGATCGGCGACCGCATGTACGGTCGCGGCACCGAAGACGACAAGAACGGCATCGTCGTCGCCATGTACGCGATGAAAGTGATCACGGAAGAGAAGCTGCCACTGGCACGCAATTTCAAACTGCTGGTGGACACCACTGAAGAAACCACCGGCGACGCGATCCCGTACTACTTCGAACACAACCCGACGCCGAACTACAACATGGCGCTGGACGGCGGCTACCCGGTGGTCATCGCCGAAAAAGGCTACGGCACGGTCATGGCCAACTTCCCGCTGCGCAAAGGTGAAGGCAGCGGCGCGGAAATCATCTCGATGACCGGCGGCCTGGCGACCAACCAGATTCCATCGGTTTCGGTTGCCACTCTCGTCACCGACAAGCCTGAGCAACTGGCCGCAAGCCTGCAGAAAGCCGGCAGCGAATATGCCAAAAAACACGGCGGCGACTTCGAAATCGCGGCCAAGGTTGACGACAAAGACGTCAAATTGAGCGTCACCGGTGTGTCCGCGCACTCCTCCGAACCCGAGTCCGGCGTCAACCCGGTCGCACGCATGCTCGACTTCATCAACAGCCTCGACGGCAAGGTGGCGCTCAAGCACAACCAGATCACCGATGCTGCACGTTATGCGTCCACCAACTGGGGCCTGGATTATCTGGGCAAAAAACTCGGTGTCGGCTTCTCTGATTCGTTCATGGGCCCGCTGACCACTTCGCTGACCTACGTGGGCGTCGACGACAAAGCCTTCAAGCTGGCGGTCAACCTGCGCGTGCCGAAGGGCAAGTCCCCGGAAGTCCTGAAGAAGGAAATCGCTGACAAGCTCGCAGCCTGGAGCAAGAAATCCCATGTAGCCGTGGACTTCACCTACTCGATCGCCGAACCGATGTACCGCAATCCGGAAGGCGAATGGGTCAAAGCGCTGCTGGCGGTGGCCAGTGAGAACCTGGGCATGAAGCACGAGTTCGGCACCTCGGCCGGCGCGACCTCGGTGCATGAACTGCCGAACGGCGTGCAATTCGGCCTGGCCCGACCTGAAGTCAAATACACCGGTCACACCGACGGCGAGTTCAAGACGGTTGACCAGTTCCTGCTGGACCTGCAGATCGTCACTGAAATGATGGGACGTGTCGGCCAACTGCCGAAACTCTGATGAATACGTGAAAACAAAAAAGGACCCGAAGGTCCTTTTTTGTTGCGCGACAACTTGCGCACAAACAAAAACGCCGATCATCACTGATCGGCGTTTTTGTAAAATTGGAGCGGGAAACGAGACTCGAACTCGCGACCCCGACCTTGGCAAGGTCGTGCTCTACCAACTGAGCTATTCCCGCTTGGTGTGGCGCATTCTATAGATTTCAGAAGCCCCGTCAACCCTTTGATTCAAAAAAGTTTTATTTCTTTTCAACGTCGGTTTTCAGATGCGGCCAGGCAGCGCGCAGGTATTGAACCATCGACCACAATGTCAGGCCTGCCGAGACCAGCAACAAGGCGTAACCCAGCAAGACCCAAAAGCTGAAGTCGCGCGGGTTGGCCAGCAGGATCACCAGCGCCAGCATCTGGGCGGCGGTTTTCCACTTGCCGAGATTGGACACCGCCACGTGGGCGCGAGCACCGAGTTCGGCCATCCATTCACGCAAGGCCGATACCACGATCTCACGGCCAATAATGACTGCGGCGGGAAGTGTCAGCCACAAGTTGCCGTGTTCCTGCACCAGTAGCACCAACGCCACTGCCACCATCAATTTGTCGGCGACAGGATCAAGGAAGGCGCCAAACGGCGTACTTTGCTCCAGGCGACGAGCCAGATAACCATCCAGCCAGTCAGTGGCCGCCGCAAAGGCGAATACCGAGGCGGAGGCCATGTAACTCCACTGGTAAGGCAGGTAAAACAGCAAAATGAAGATCGGGATGAGCAGGACGCGTAGAACGGTAATCAGATTAGGGATATTCATCGGCACAACTGGCTACGAGGTGAGTTGGCATTCTACTCGCTATGCAGGTTTGCATAAATCGACTCTGCGAGCTTTTTACTGATCCCCGGTGCTTTGGCGATCTCTTCGATGCTTGCACGAGACAGCTCCTGCAATCCACCAAAATGTTTCAACAGGTCCCGACGTCGGGTCGGCCCCACGCCCGCAACGCCTTCCAGCGTTGAGGTGCGGCGGGTTTTACCGCGCCTTGCGCGGTGTCCGGTAATCGCGAAGCGGTGGGCTTCGTCGCGAATCTGCTGGATCAGATGCAGCGCCGGCGAGTCGCCGCGAAGCGTGAACTCGTGCGCAGCATCATTAAGATACAAAGTTTCGAATCCGGCCTTGCGCGTTGCGCCCTTGGCCACACCCAAGAGAATGAGATCAGGCACCGCCAGTTCGTTCAGCACGTCACGCGCCATCGACAGCTGCCCCTTGCCGCCGTCCACTAACAGGATGTCCGGCAACTTGCCCTCCCCGTCCTTCAGTTTACTGAAACGGCGGGTCAATGCCTGGTGCATGGCGGCATAGTCATCGCCTGCAGTGACGCCTTCAATATTGTAGCGACGGTAATCGGACTTGATTGCGCCTTCCGGACCGAACACGACACAGGACGCAACGGTTGCTTCACCACTGGAATGACTGATGTCATAGCATTCCAGGCGCTGTGGTGGTTCATCCAGGTTCAGCACTTCGGCGAGCGCATCGAAGCGCGCAGCCGTGTGTTGGCGGTTGGCCAGACGTGCGCCCAGCGCCTGCTCGGCATTGGTGACCGCCAATTGTTGCCAGCGTGCCCGCGTGCCACGCACGCGATGACTGATGGTCAGTTCTCGACCGCGCAACTCGTGAATGGCTTCGATCAGCGCCGTTGCGTCCTCTGGAACCACGTTGACGATCAACTCGCTCGGCAAGTCGCGCTCCGGACTGCTGATGAAGTACTGACCAAGGAACGCGGCCATGACTTCAGCAACCTCTTCTTCAATACCCACCTGCGGAAAAAAGTTCTTGCTGCCCAGCACCCGCCCGCCACGCACACTGATCAAATGAACGCAGGCGCCGCCCGGGTTGACGAAGGCGGCAATGACGTCGATGTCACCCGTGCCGCCTTCCATGCTTTGCTGATCCTGAACCCGGCGCAGCAAGGCAATCTGGTCACGCAACTCTGCGGCGCGCTCGAATTCGAGATTGATCGCCGCTTCTTCCATCGCCGTAGAGAGCTCATTGGTCAGTGCGTGACTGCGGCCCTCAAGAAACATCACCGAATGGCGAACATCCTCGGCGTAGATTTCAGGTTCGACCAGACCGACACAGGGCGCCTTGCAACGTTTGATCTGATATTGCAGGCACGGGCGCGTGCGGTTCTTGTAGTAACTGTCTTCGCACTGACGGACAAAAAAGGTTTTTTGCAACAGGCTGAGGCTTTCGCGGATGGCCCCGGCGCTCGGGTACGGGCCGAAATACTTGCCCTTGGCCTTCTTTGCGCCGCGATGGATGCTCAGCCGCGGAAATTGGCCGTCGGAGAGAAACACATAGGGATAGGACTTATCGTCGCGCAACAGAATGTTGTACGGCGGGCGCCACTCCTTGATCAGGGTCTGTTCAAGCAGCAACGCTTCGGTTTCGTTGGCCGTGATCGTCGTTTCGACCTGCGCGATACGCCCGACCAACGCTGCAGTTTTCGGCGCCAGCCCGGTCTTGCGGAAATAGCTGGCAAGGCGCTTCTTGAGGTTCTTGGCCTTGCCGACGTAAAGCAGACGCGCCTCGCTGTCGAACATGCGATAGACGCCGGGACGCCCACTGACAGTCGCCAGAAAGGCGCCGGAATCGAATGTTTCAGTCATGATCAGGCGCTGGCATCAACCATGCCGTGGCGCACAGCCAACAACGTCAGTTCGACATCGCTGCTGATCGACAGCTTTTCGAAGATCCGGTAGCGGTAAGTGTTCACCGTTTTCGGCGACAGGCAGAGCTTGTCGGAGATAATCTGCACCTTCTGGCAGCCGACAATCATCAATGCGATCTGGATTTCCCGTTCGGACAAGGCATCGAAAGGCGAATCATTGGTGGGCTGGAACGACTTGATTGCCAGTTGCTGGGCAATCTGCGGACTGATGTAACGCTGCCCGGCAAATACCAGCCGAATGGCCTGGACCATTTCCGGTAAACCCGCGCCCTTGGTCAGGTAGCCGGCAGCACCGGCCTGCAACAGACGTGTCGGGAACGGATCTTCCTCGCACACTGTGACGGCGACGACCTTGATGTCCGGATGACTGCGCAACAGCTTGCGCGTGGCCTCAAGACCACCGATACCGGGCATCTTGACGTCCATCAGGACCACATCCGGTTTCAACTCACGGGCCTTGATCAGGGATTCTTCCCCGGATTCGGCCTGGCCAACCACCTGCAAGCCATCGATATCGGCCAGCATACGTGTAATGCCTGTACGAACGAGATCATGGTCATCGACCACTAGCACCCTAATCAAGCAGACACCTCGCGAATTGGTCTTATTGGGATGCCCGACACCTTAGCAAAAAGTGCCGGACAGACCTAGCGGCAAGCAGCATTTAAAAAGTTTCAATTCATCATCGAGGGCTTGCCAGCCGTGGGTTTCAGAGCACAGATGTACCGAAATCGAGCTGCATCCTCAGGAAACACTCGTCCTCGCCGCACACCTTCAAGCCTTTTCTCTTATACAGACTTTGCGCCGGATTATTTTTGAATACGGTCAGACGCAACGCCGGGAGTCCTTCAGTACAGGCCATAGCGATAACCTGATCAAGCGCCCACGATCCTGCACCCTGCCCGCGAAAGGCTTCAGTCACTTGCAGCTCGCGTATGTACAGTGCCCGGCGATCCCGACTGAGGCTGAAGAATCCCACGGCGACTTCAGCACGAATGATCAACCAGTTGTCACGCCCGGACCAGGCGACATCGAATGCTTCGTCCTGCCAAAGCAGGTCGTGATCAATGTAATAACGCAGCATGTTCCGACACGCCAGGTCACGGGCAAATGCCAAGTCATTCGGTTGTGCGCGACGCAAACTGTAGCTCATTGCGCCACCATCACTGGAACCACCCACCCCTGCCAGCCATCGGCATCACGCCGGGCGACCACCAACAACTCACCAGGCCCGGGTGCGGCAACGATCAACGTCCCGCTTTCAGACCAGAACGCGCTGCGCCCTGCCGACTGCCAGCCACCCGTGAGCCCGGCATGATTGGTCATCAGCACCGCCATCGCGTGGTGTCCGGCGTAACCCTGTAGCATCGCGCTATCCACGCCATAGCCACTGTCCCCAATCAGCACACCTGCCGCGTACAGGTCAGCACCAAGACCGGCAGCCGTTGCCGCGTGGCTGGCGTGAGAAAAATCCGCGCAGACAGCCAATGCCACGGTATCGCTGCCTATCCGCAAGGTCGAGCCACCAGACCCGGGGGCAAAGAAACGCTCTTCGCCAGCGTGCAGATGCTGTTTGCTGTAAATCTCAAGAGAGCCGTCCTTGCTTAACGTCAAAGCACCGATCAACACCTGCGAACTGCCCTTCAGACGAATCGGCATGCCGACGACAGTACTGATGCCCAGTTCTCGGGCGCAATCACGCAAGGGTTGCAGCACCGAGTCCTGCGGATCGATCGCCATGTCTGCGGCCATCTGGTTTTCGTAGCCAGTCAGGGACAGTTCCGGGAACACCAGAAGCTCTACGCCCTGCTCCGCCGCTGCAGCCATCAAGCGCAAATGACCGGCGATGTTCGCGGCCAGATCACCGGCGACGGAAAATGATTGGGCTGCTGCGACAGTGAGCATCGACATGAATCATCCTTGGGTTTGTGACAAAACATCCAGTGTGTCACAACGCCTGCGGCACTCAAGCGATAGGTAACGCGTTGAATGAGCGATAGCAATTTCTGATTGCTCAGGCGTACGGGCCTCTAGTAAGCTCGGCGCATTCATCGGAGACAAACCATGTTCAACGCCCTCTCACAGCTTCGTTCCGCCAGCGCACTGCGCTCGGTTGCGGCTGCCCGGGTGAACGACGTTTGCGCTCCAGCCAGCTTTTATTTTGGGTATTGGTTTAGCCACTGGCGCGCCTGATACCCACACGGCGCCCATGTAAACGGGTCGCCTACCAGAGAATTCTCAACCCCCGGTCGGCCTCCCGACCGGGGGTTTTGTTTTTTCCGGCCCCAACTTTTTTCAGCAACACACCAGACACTTTGAGGAATCACGACATGAACTACGCCACTTATTACCGTTACGACAGTTTTACCGCCTGGCGATTTAGCAGCCTCCGCTCGGGACAGCCTGCCGCCTCCGATCGGTCACCCACAGGTGGCAAGCACACACACGCAGCCAATACGGCCAATTGTCGAACACCCCAGTAGGGCCGAGTGAGCGGGAAGACCCGCCGCCAGCCCAGGAATCCCGAATATGAACTCGTCTGCTTCTGCTCTGCCACTGTCCGCGGTCAACTCTGCCAACGAAGCGCTGACCCTGCGCCTGCCCAGCTCGTTGCAGCTCAAGCAGCAATTGCCACTGAGCAATGCTCTCGCCCGGCAAGTCGCCGCCCACCGCCAGGCGATCCGCGCAATCCTCAACGGCGAAGACCATCGCCTGCTGGTCGTCGTCGGCCCTTGTTCGATTCACGACCCGCGCTCCGCGCTCGAATACGCCGAAAAACTCTCCCGCCTGGCACAAGATATCAGTGACGAAATGCTGCTGGTCATGCGTGCCTATGTCGAAAAACCACGCACCACGGTTGGCTGGAAAGGCCTGGCCTATGACCCACACCTGGACGGCAGCGATGACATGGCCGCCGGCCTGATCCTGTCGCGCGAACTGATGCTCGAGATGGTCCGTCTGGGACTGCCCATCGCCACCGAACTGCTGCAGCCAATGGCTGCCGGCTACTTCGATGACCTGCTTGGCTGGGTTGCCATCGGCGCACGCACGACCGAATCGCAGATCCATCGCGAAATGGCCAGCGGCCTGAGCATGCCCGTTGGTTTCAAGAACGGCACTGACGGTGGTGTGACCGTAGCCGTCGACGCCATGCGTTCGGCAGCACACCCGCATCGGCATTTCGGCGTCGACAGCCAAGGGCACCCGGCGATCATCCAGACCCCGGGCAACCCCGACACTCACATAGTGCTGCGCGGCGGTCATCACGGTCCGAACTACGATCGCGGCAGCGTGGCACGGGTACATGCCGACTTGAGCCGCCTGAAGATTCCGAGCCGGATCATGGTCGACTGCAGCCACGCCAACAGCGGCAAGGATCCACTGCGCCAGCCCGAAATATTCAACGACGTGCTCGAGCAACGCTTGCAAGGTGATCGCTCCTTGGTTGGCATGATGATCGAGTCCCATCTGTTCGAGGGCTGCCAGACTTTGAGCGCTGCTCTGCGCTATGGCGTATCGGTCACCGACGGTTGCCTGGGATTCAGCGCAACGGAACAGTTGCTGTCGAGCGCAGCCGAACGTCTTCGGGCCCGTCCTCAGGCCTGAACCTCAGAACAACCTTTGCGGGCGAAGCAGAATCCCGCAAAGGTTGAACCATTGTTCAGAACACCAACACAGGGTTACGCCCGCACCCGGATGCGGGTTACACCAGACGCCTGGCTGACATTATCCAGGCGCTCCACCGAATACGACACCTGCACCACGGTTTCCCGGTGCTCTCGCCAGAAGCGGTAAGGCACGATAAATACCAGTGGCTGGCCGGCGATCTCCCGAGTGATATCGCGGTCATCACGATGACTGAAATACTCACCATTGCACTTGAGATACACCAACTCCCCTTCCTCTGCCTGCGCATTACCGATCACCACGGTAACGCCGTCCACAGCATCTGCTGCGTCCAGCTCACCGTCTTGCGCTTCCAGAACTTGCGGCGCCGCAAGATCGCCTCGAATCAGCGGCGCGATCAAAATTCGGGAGTTTACGGAGCGCCTCACCTGCGCGTCTCCTGATTCGACCCGGTAGCTGACACTTGCTTCCAGTGTGGAGTGAGGCGCGAAGCGATCTGCGCTTATCCAGAAAGACAGCGCTGCGCCAACGGCAAAATGCTCCACCGTTAACGCATCGTCGAACGCTGGCCCCTCGGCAGAGCCTTGCCAGGACAGAATGACCCGATCACCAGCAGCCATCCGCGCATAAGGTCGCACAGTGACGCTGGTGCCCTGTGGAACACGGGCCGGATCAAGCGTGCCACCCACCGAATCTTCGATGATCGGTGCAAGCAGCTCCGGTTCCGGATCGCCCACATCCAGTTGCAAACGAGCAGATGACACCGGCTCGGGCAGCGCGACGCTGTACAGCGTCCAGTAAACCTGCAGCGAACCGCACTCCAGCGTTGCGACGTGTACGCCCTTTATGACAAACACGATTTCCTGCCCCACCAATTCTTCGCTTACTGAGCGAAAAACTTCATGTCGGTAGATCACCCCTTCGGCATCGAGACCTTCCCAGCGCAGCACCAGCTTGTCGCCGCACAGCATGTTCGGATAAGGCGCAACCCTGACAACAGCCTCGCTCAGGGATGGATCGAGCATCCCACCCTCCAGCACCTCAAGCATCGGCGCGGCCAGACACCGGACTGAAGATGGTATGGGGGCGCACGCTGGTCGATAGCTGAATTCGAGGTTCTCACCGTCCACCCTCAAACTCAGTTGGGGCCCTGCGTCAGAGCCAATCGACATCGAAGAAGTATTTGCCGCGAGTATTGAAGAACAGTCGGTAGTGGCTTCGTACATAAACATTCGTGGCTCCATTCCTTGGATAAAACGCCGCCATCACGGCAGCGTCGAACGAAAGCCATTGAATACCTTCCAGTGAATGAATGAAGTCAGCCCAAAGCATTACAAGCCTGAGGTAAACACACCACGGGGCGTAGGCATCCGGCAGCGTTTGCGTGGAAACAGGACAAAAGATTGCCAAATGTTCCGACTCCCCCCTCAAGCAGAATCGAAAGTTCGTACAGTTTTTAGTCCAGATTCCTGGCAATTCCGAGGACTTTTCAGACATCGCCGCCCCGCAGGCCTGTTTTACAGTGGCACGCATCAACCACTGACAAGCATCTGCAAAAGAGGCAGGAACATGCAACGGAATGCGACAACACGCTACCCCATCCTTTTGGTCCATGGCCTGTTCGGATTTGACCGTATCGGTCGCTTCGAGCTTTTTCATGATGTCAAACAAGCACTGCGGGAGGCCGGCGGCCAAGTATTTGTGCCACAGCTGTCTGCGACCCATGACAACGAAGTACGCGGCCAGCAATTAATGCTGCAGATCGAGCGGGTGCTGCAAGGCACCGGCGCCGGCGCCGGCAAGGTCAACCTGATCGGGCATAGTCAGGGTGCGCTGGCCTGCCGTTACGCCGCTGCACTGATGCCAAAGAACGTGGCCTCTGTGACGTCCGTCAGTGGCCCCAATCACGGTTCGGAACTGGCTGACGCATTGCGTATGGCTTTGATACCGGGGCGCCTGCCGGAGCAGGTGGCAGAGCAAATCGCGACCCGGATCGCCGACTTCCTCTCGCTGCTCAGCGGTCAGCCGGCGCTACCGCGCAATGCCGTCGCGGCACTCAACGCCCTGACGACTGCGGGTGTCGGCGAATTCAACAGCAAGTACCCGCAAGGCTTGCCCGCGATCTGGGGTGGTCACGGCGCGGAACGGGTCAATGACGTCCGCTACTACTCCTGGAGCGGCACGCTGCAAGACGATTGGCTGCAGACACTCGACCCGGTGCATGCCATCTGCCGGGCAATGTCGGAACATTTTGTCGTGGATGCCGGGCAGAACGATGGTTTCGTCGGTCGCTACAGCTCGCATCTGGGGACGGTCATCCGCTCCGACTACCCCTTCGACCACCTCGCCAGCCTGCGCCGCCCCGACGGGCCGCGAAAACCGGGCCTTGATCCCGTCGAACTCTATGTAGAGCACGCCATACGCCTGAAGGCTGCGCAGCTGTAAGCACGAACCAATGTACCAAGTGGAACTTTGCCGAGAAATCGCTTACTGAATCCGGTAGGCTCCACATTTTACTGAAATAGATTGGAGAGTTTCCCCATGGCTAAAGCCACTGCCCGCCACATCCTGGTTTCCAGCGAAGACAAGTGCAACGAACTCAAGGCCCAGATCGAAGGCGGCGCTGATTTCGCCGAAGTCGCCAAGGCCAACTCCACCTGCCCGTCCAGCCGTCAGGGCGGCGACCTGGGTTCGTTCGGTCCTGGCCAGATGGTCAAGGAATTCGACACCGTGGTATTCAGCGCGCCAATCAACGTCGTGCAAGGCCCGGTGAAGACCCAGTTCGGTTATCACCTGCTCGAAGTCACCAGCCGCCAGGACTGATCCGTCGCCTGATTGCTGCCCCAACGGCCCGCCTTCTGGTGGGCCGTTGTGTTTCGGTTACAGGATACGGCTGGCGGCTGACGCGCCGCTCGCGTACAAATTGCGCTTATCGATCACCCGGCTTTAAGGCTGACAATGCGACTGGCTTTCCCTTCTCTGCTGTTCACTGCCGTGGCCCTGCTGTTGGGCGCCGCTGGTGTGGACGCCACCCCGCAACACGCGTTGACCGTCTATGGCGAACCTGCCAAATACCCGGCCGGCTTCAGCCACTTCGACTACACCAATCCGCAGGCGCCCAAGGGCGGCACAATGCGCCGTTCGGCGATAGAAATCGGTCATTTCGATCACATCCTGCCTTATATAGACAAAGGCATCGGCGTCACCCAGATTGACGGCATGCTCTATTCACCGCTGGCCCAGCGTTCAATGGACGAGCCTTACACCGTCTACGGACTGGTGGCGCAAAAGATGGAGCGCTCGGAGGATGGCCTGTCCCTGCGCTTCTTCATCAATCCCAAGGCGCGCTTCGCCGATGGCACACCGATCACCGCCGAAGACGTGCGCTACACCTATGACTTGTTGATGACACAGGGCAGCCTGCGCTATCGCACGCAGTTCGCCGACGTCAAAGGCGTTGAAGTGGAAGCGCCGCTGACCGTGCGTTTCGACTTCAAAAGCAACGAGAACCGCACGTTGCCGCTGGACATCGCCACCCTGCCGGTGTTTCCCGAGCGCTGGTGGAAAACCCGCGACTTTGCCGGTGGCGGTGGCTATGAACCGCCACTGGGCAGTGGTCCCTATCGGGTCGGCAAGGTCGATTCCGGCCGCAGCATCACCTTTGAACGCAACCCCGACTGGTGGGGCAAGGACCTGCCGGTCAGTCGCGGCCTGTACAACTTCGATCACTTCAGCATCGAGTATTTCGGCGACACCGATGTCGCACGCCAGGTGCTGCGCGGCGGCGCCTATGACTACAACCGCGAGTTCTCCGCGACTGGCTACTCGATCGGCTACGACAGCCCCGCGCTGAGCGACGGCCGTTTGCAGAAGGCCCACCTCGCCACCGAAGCCCCGCAATCGGCCCAGGGTTTCGTGTTCAATCTGCAAAAGCCGATGTTCCAGGATCGCCGGGTGCGCCAGGCGCTGGCGATGCTCTGGGATTTCGAGTGGAGCAACCGGCAGATGATGCGCAATATGTACATCCGCCAGCAGAGCTACTTCTCCAATTCCGCGCTGGCTGCCCGCGAGTTGCCGGATGCGGCGGAACTGAAGATCCTCGAACCGCTGCGCGGGCAGATTCCCGATGAAGTCTTCAGCCAGGTCTTCGAAGCGCCGAAAACCGATGGCAGCGGCTTGATCCGCGACAAACAGTTGCAAGCGCTGCAGTTGCTGGAACAGGCCGGCTGGAAACCTGATGGCGACCAACTGGTCAACGCCGAAGGCGAGCCATTGAGTTTCACCTTTCTGGTCAGCCAGAACGGCATGGACCGTTTGCTCCTGCCTTATAAGCGCACGCTGAAGCAGATCGGCATCGACCTCAACATCCGTCGCATCGACTCCTCGCAATACGTCAATCGCCTGATGAGCCGCGACTACGACATGATCGTCACTGGCTATCCGGTCACCACCTCTCCGGGTGGCGAGTTGCTCAATTACTTCGGTTCGATTTCAGCCAACGACCCCGGCGCCAACAACTACATGGTGCTGAAGAACCCGGCGGTCGACAGCTTGATCAACGGCTTGATCCGCGCCTCGACGCAGAGCGACATGTTGCACTACGCCCATGCGCTGGACCGGGTGCTGCAATGGAACTATTACTGGATCCCCAACTATTACCCGCCGGGCACCTCCACCGTCTGGTGGAACCGCTTCGGCATGCCGGCTATACAGGCCAGCAATGACGAAGCCATCGAGAGCTGGTGGGAGATCAGCAGCACGCCGCTGACCAACCAGCAGATGACCGCCGAGAAGATCGGCCGTGGCAGACCCGGAGGACCGCACTGATGTGGGCATACATTCTGCGGCGCCTGCTGCTGATCATTCCGACGCTGGTGATCATTCTGCTGGTCAATTTCGTGATCATTCAGGCGGCGCCCGGCGGCCCGGTCGAACAGGCCATCGCCCATTTGCAGGGAATTGGCGGCGCCAGTGTCGGTGGCGGTGCCAGCGAGACCATGAGCAGCACCTCACGCGCCAGCCGAGGCCTCGATCCGCAACTGATCAAGGACATCGAAAAGCAGTACGGTTTCGACAAACCGGCGCATGAACGCCTGTGGCTGATGCTCAAGAACTATGCGCGGCTGGACTTCGGCAAAAGCTTTTTCCGCGGTGCCACGGTCACCGACCTGATCCTCGAAAAAATGCCGGTGACCATCTCCCTGGGACTGTGGGCGACGCTGATTACCTACCTGGTGTCGATCCCGCTGGGCATTCGCAAGGCGGTACATCACGGCAGCCATTTCGACATCTGGAGCAGCACCGCGATCATCATCGGCTACGCAATGCCGGCGTTTCTGTTTGCGATGTTTCTGATCGTGGTGTTTGCCGGTGGCACCTCACTGAACTGGTTCCCGGTGCGCGGGCTGGTCTCCGACAACTTCGAATCGCTGTCGACCCTGGGCAAGATCGCCGATTACTTCTGGCACCTGGTGCTGCCGGTGACCGCGCTGGTGATCGGCGGTTTCGCCACGCTGACGATCCTCACCAAGAACTCGTTCCTCAATGAAATCACCCGCCAGTATGTGGTCACCGCCCGCGCCAAAGGCCTGAGCGAACGCCGCGTGCTCTACGGCCACGTGTTCCGCAACGCGATGCTGCTGGTGGTCTCGGGGATTCCGCAGGCGTTCATCAGCGTGTTCTTTGCCGGCTCGCTGCTGATCGAAGTGATCTTCTCCCTCGACGGTCTCGGCCGCATGAGTTACGAGGCGGCGGTGTCCCGTGACTACCCGGTGGTGTTCGGCTCACTGTTCATCTTCACCCTGTTCGGCCTCTTGATAAAACTGATCGGCGACCTGTGCTACACCCTGGTCGATCCGCGTATCGACTTCGCCGCGAGGAACGCCTGATGTTCAAGCTCTCGCCTCTGGGCCGTCGCCGTTTCGCGCGATTCAAGAAAAACCGCCGTGGCTGGTGGTCGCTATGGCTGTTCATCGGACTGTTCATCGTGACGCTGGGCGGCGAACTGATCGCCAACGACAAACCGCTGGTCGTCAGCTATCAGGGCCAGTTCTACTTCCCGGTATTCAAGCGTTACACCGAGCAGGAGTTTGGCGGGCAACTGCCGTTCCAGGCCGATTACCGTAGCGACTATGTGCAGAACCTGATCCGCAAGGACGGTGGCTGGCTGGTATTTCCGCCGATTCCGTTCAGCGATGACACGCCTAACTACGACCTCAATCAGCCCGCGCCGAGCCCACCTTCGAAGGTCAACTGGCTGGGCACTGACGATCAGGCACGCGACGTGTTGGCGCGGGTGATTTTCGGTGCTCGGGTGTCGATCCTGTTTGCCCTGATGCTGACCGCCATCAGCGCGCTGATCGGCATTGCTGCCGGCGCCCTGCAAGGCTACTACGGCGGCTGGGTCGACCTGCTCGGGCAACGTCTGCTGGAGGTCTGGACCGGGTTGCCGGTGCTGTACCTGCTGATCATCCTGTCCGGTTTCGTCGAACCGAACTTCTGGTGGCTGCTGGGCATCATGGCGCTGTTTTCGTGGCTGGCGCTGGTGGATGTGGTGCGCGCCGAGTTCCTGCGCGGGCGCAACCTGGAATACGTAAAAGCCGCTCGCGCCCTCGGCCTGAGCGACAGCAAGGTGATTTTCCGGCACATCCTGCCCAATGCGATGAACGCGACGCTGAGTTACCTGCCGTTCATTCTGACCGGGGCGATTTCCACCCTCACTGCCCTCGACTTCCTCGGTTTTGGCATGCCGGCCGGCAGCGCCTCGCTGGGCGAGCTGATCGGTCAGGGCAAGCAGAACCTGCAAGCTCCGTGGCTCGGGCTGACGGCGTTTTTCACCCTGGCGCTGATTCTGTCCTTGCTGGTGTTCATTGGCGAAGCGTTACGCGACGCGTTCGATCCACGATCCTGAAGTGCAACCATGACTGATAATCTGATCGAAATCCGTGACCTGAATGTCGCCTTCCATGGCCAGCCAGCGGTGCGCAACCTGTGCCTGGACATCCGTCCCGGTGAATGCCTGGCGCTGGTCGGCGAGTCGGGTTCGGGCAAGTCGGTAACCGCGCATTCGATCCTGCAATTGCTCCCCGAAGGCGATGCGCAAACCATTGGCAGCATTCGCTATCGTGGCCAGGAACTGGTCGGTGCCGATCCGAAGGTGCTGCGCGAACTGCGCGGCAACCGTATCGCGATGATCTTCCAGGAGCCGATGACCTCGCTCAATCCCCTGCACACCATTGAAAAGCAGATCGGCGAAACCCTGCTGGTGCATCGGGGCCTGGGCGGTAAAGCGGCGCAACAGCGGATTCTCGAACTGCTGGAACTGGTGGGCATTCAGAAACCCAAGGAGCGCCTCAAGGCCTATCCGCATCAACTGTCCGGCGGTCAGCGGCAACGGGTGATGATTGCCATGGCCCTGGCCTGCGAGCCGGAACTGCTGATTGCCGACGAGCCGACCACCGCGCTCGATGTGACGGTGCAGCGCAAGATCCTGCTGCTGCTCAAATCCTTGCAACAACGCCTGGGTATGTCGCTGCTGCTGATCAGCCACGACCTCAATCTGGTGCGCAGCATTGCGCAACGGGTGTGCGTGATGAAGTCTGGCGAGATCGTCGAGCAGGCGCCGTGCGAAACCCTGTTTACCGAACCGAAGCACCCGTACAGCTGCGTGCTGCTCAACGCCGAACCGGAGGGCGAAGCATTGCCCCGGGACGAGCGCGAGAACGTACTGGAAGTCGATGATCTGCGGGTCGAGTTCGTCGTCGGTGGCGGGCTGTTCCAGCGCAAGCAATACCTGCGCGCGGTGGACGGCATCAGCCTGAATATCCAGCGTGGTAAAACCCTGGGCATTGTCGGCGAATCCGGTTCGGGCAAGTCAACCCTGGGCCAGGCCATTCTGCGGCTGCTTGATTCCGCGGGCAGCATCCGTTTCCAGGGCGCAGCCCTCGACGGTCTCGATCAGAAACAGTTGCGACCGTGGCGCCGGCAGATGCAGGTGGTGTTTCAGGACCCGTTCGGCAGCCTCAGCCCACGTATGTCAGTGGCGCAAATCATCAGCGAAGGACTGGAGGTGCATTGTCAGTCCAGCGCCGAGGAATGCGACGCACAGGTAATCCGCGTGCTCAAGGAAGTCGGCCTCGACCCACAAAGCCGCCATCGCTACCCGCACGAGTTTTCCGGCGGCCAGCGCCAGCGCATCGCCATCGCCCGCGCACTGGTGCTGAAACCGGCGTTGATTCTGCTCGACGAGCCGACTTCGGCCCTCGACCGGACCGTGCAGAAACAGGTGGTCGCCCTGCTCCGCGACCTTCAGGAAAAACACGGCTTGACCTATTTGTTCATCAGCCACGACCTGGCGGTGGTGCGGGCGCTGGCGCATGACATGATCGTGATCAAGGATGGCAAAGTGGTCGAGCGCGGTGCCAGCCATGATGTGTTCGATTCGCCGCAGCATCCGTACACCAAGGAGCTGTTGGCGGCGGCGCATCCGGGGTAGGCATAATCGGCGCTTGCCTTGATACCGAGTCGCGGCCTTCGCGAGCAAGCCCGCTCCCACATGGGAATGCATTTCAAATGTGGGGGCGGGCTTGCTCGCGAAGAGGCCCTTACCAACCACCCAAGTTCCGGATCAACCCGCCCATGAACACCACCGAAAGCCTCAAGGACTACCAACGCGTTCGCACGCTGGCGATCCGCTCGCTGTTCGAGATCATCGAGCAGTCCAGCGAAGGCACGGTGATTGTCGATCGTGATGCCAACATCGTCTGGATGAACGAGCGCTATGCCCGGCGCTTTGGTCTTGAGTCGGCGAAAAAAGCCATCGGCCAACCCTGCGAAAGCGTGATCCCCGGCAGTTTGCTGCGCGAAGTGGTGCGCACCGGCCGGCCGATCCTGCTGGACATGCAGGACACACCCAAAGAGCCGCTGGTGGTGATGCCCCTGCCGATCCACGACGATGCCGGCGCGGTGATCGGGGCAATCGGTTTTGCCCTGTTCGATGAGTTGCGCACGCTGTCGCCGATGCTCAAGCGCTACCTGAGCATGCAGGAGGAGCTGGCTTCGACCCGTTCCCTGCTGCGGGCCCGGCAGACCAAATACAACTTCGCCCATTTCATTGGCACCAGCACCGCCAGTCTCGAAGTCAAACGCCGCGCCCGACGCAGCGCCAGCGCCGAGTCAGCGGTGTTGCTGCTCGGCGAAACCGGCACTGGCAAGGAGTTGCTGGCCCAGGCGATTCACAGTGCCTCGCCACGCGCGCACAAAGCCTTCGTCAGCATCAACAGCGCGGCGATTCCCGAAGCGTTGCTGGAAGCCGAGTTTTTCGGCACCGCGCCCGGCGCGTTTACCGGCGCCGACCGCAAGGGTCGTACCGGCAAGTTGCAGATCGCCCAGGGCGGTACGCTGTTTCTCGATGAGATCGGCGACATGCCGCTGCCGTTGCAAAGCAAACTGCTGCGGGTGCTGCAGGAAAAGGAATTCGAACCGGTCGGCTCCAACGACGTGATCCAGAGCGATGTGCGGGTGATCGCAGCAACTTCGACCGACCTGCAAGCCGCGATCAAGCGCGGCGAGTTCCGCGCCGACTTGTATTACCGCCTCAACGTGCTGCCGATCCATGTTCCGCCGCTGCGCGAGCGTCTTGACGATCTGCCGGCGCTGAGCGAAGCGATCCTTGAAGAGTTGCGCAGTCAGCATGAACTGAGCCGCGCGGCGCTGGACCTGCTCGGCCAGCATGCGTGGCCGGGGAACATCCGTGAGTTGCGTAATGTGCTGGAGCGCGCGGCGCTGCTCAGTGATGACCTGAGCCTGAGCGCAGAGGATATTCGCGCCGCCATCGGCACCTTTACCCCGGTTGAACGCCCGTCGGTGCCGGCGCCTCAGCCTTTGGCAGACGAGACATTCGCCCAGGCGCGCCTGCGTTTTGATCGCCAATTGATCGAGTCCGCCCTCGCGCAATGTGCAGGCAAGGTGCCAGAGGCGGCTGCTCGCCTGGGGCTGGGGCGGTCGACGCTGTACAAGAAGATGCTGGCCTTGGGCATTACCGAGTCTCAATAAAGAGATATTAGTCTCCATAAAAGGATAACAGCCAAAGCTTCGCGAGCAAGCCCGCTCCCACAGAGAAATGCATTCCGAGTGTGGGAGCGGGCTTGCTCGCGAAGACGTCAGTACATTCAAAAATATCTCAGAAAAGAGACAAAACTTCTAAACCGCGCTCACAAGAAAAATAAAACCTTTAAATTTCAATAACTTGAATATCTGGCACAGATCTCGCTAAAGCCCTCCCCACACCCGCTTCACCCACAACAATAACAATCCCTGGAGACACACCATGAGTGTGATCATTGCCTTGGCCGCCCTCGCGCTGCTGATGCTCGCCGCCTACCGTGGCTACAGCGTTATCCTCTTCGCCCCGATCGCCGCCCTCGGCGCTGTCCTGCTCACCGATCCGTCCGCCGTCGCCCCTGCCTTCACCGGTGTGTTCATGGAGAAAATGGTCGGTTTCATCAAACTGTATTTCCCGGTATTCCTGCTCGGCGCGGTGTTCGGCAAACTGATCGAGTTGTCGGGGTTCTCCCGTTCGATCGTTGCCGCCGCCATTCGCCTGCTCGGCACCCAGCAGGCGATGCTGGTGATTGTGCTGGTCTGCGCCCTCCTCACCTATGGCGGCGTGTCGCTGTTCGTCGTGGTGTTTGCGGTTTATCCGTTCGCGGCGGAGATGTTCCGCCAGAGCAATATCCCCAAACGCCTGATCCCGGCGACCATCGCCCTCGGCGCGTTCTCGTTCACCATGGACGCCCTGCCCGGCACTCCACAGATCCAGAACATCATCCCCAGCACCTTCTTCAACACCACCGCTTGGGCCGCGCCGTGGCTGGGCGTGATCGGCACGATTTTCGTATTCTGCGCCGGCATGCTGTTCCTCCAGCGCCAACGCAACAAGGCGCAGCGCGCCGGCGAAGGCTATGGCACCGAGTTGCGTAACGAACCGGAAACGGCCGAAGACCTGAAGTTGCCGAACCCGTGGATCGCCCTGTCGCCGCTGCTGGCGGTGGGCATCATGAACCTGCTGTTCACCCAGTGGATTCCGCAGTGGTACGGCAAGACTCACAGCCTCGCGCTGCCGGGCATGGCCACGCCGGTGACCACGGAAATCGCCAAACTCACCGCGATCTGGGCGGTGCAAGCGGCGTTGCTGATCGGCATCCTGCTGGTGCTGGCGTTCGGCTTCAAGGCGATCCGCAGCAAACTCGGGGAGGGCAGCAAGAGTGCGGTCAGCGGCGCGCTACTGGCGGCGATGAACACCGCTTCGGAATACGGTTTCGGCGCGGTGATTGCCTCGTTGCCGGGCTTCCTGGTGCTGGCCGACTGGCTCAAGCAAATCCCCAATCCGCTGGTCAACGAAGCGATCACCGTGACCCTGCTGGCGGGCATCACCGGCTCGGCGTCGGGCGGCATGAGCATTGCGCTGGCGGCGATGTCCGAGCAGTTCATCGCCGCGGCGCATGCGGCGAACATACCGCTGGAAGTGCTGCACCGCGTTGCCGCCATGGCCAGCGGCGGCATGGACACTCTGCCGCACAACGGCGCGGTGATCACCTTGCTGGCGGTCACCGGTCTGACCCACCGCGAAGCCTATAAAGACATTTTCTGTATTACGCTGATCAAGACCCTGGCGGTCTTTGTAGTGATCGGCACTTTCTACGCCACTGGCATTGTGTGAGGTATTCATGACCACTCTTTCGGGCAAGACCGCACTGGTTACCGGCTCCACCAGCGGCATCGGTCTGGGCATCGCCCTGAGCCTGGCCAAGGCCGGCGCCAACCTGATTCTCAACGGTTTCGGCGATGCATCGAGCGTCATCGCCGAAGTCGGCCAGTTCGGCGGCAAGGTCGGGCATCACCCGGCCGACGTCAGCGATCCGGTGCAGATTGCCGAGATGATCGCTTACGCCGAACGCGAATTCGGCGGCGTCGACATTCTGGTCAACAACGCCGGGATCCAGCATGTGGCGGCCGTGGAGGAATTTCCGGTGGAGCGCTGGGATTCGATTATCGCGATCAACCTGTCGTCGGTGTTCCACAGCACCCGTCTGAGCCTGCCGGGGATGCGCGCCAAAGGCTGGGGGCGGATCGTCAACATTGCTTCGGTGCACGGCCAGGTCGGTTCGACCGGCAAGGCTGCGTATGTCGCGGCCAAACACGGGGTGATCGGTCTGACCAAAGTGGTTGGCCTGGAGACGGCGACCAGCAACGTCACTTGCAACGCGATCTGCCCGGGCTGGGTGCTGACGCCGCTGGTGCAAAAACAGATCGACGACCGTGCGGCCAAGGGTGTCGACCCGCAGCAGGCGCAGCATGATCTGCTGGCCGAGAAACAGCCGTCACTGGAATTCGTCACGCCACAGCATCTGGGGGAACTAGTGCTGTTCTTGTGCAGCGAGGCTGGCAGCCAGGTGCGGGGCGCCGCGTGGAATATTGATGGGGGTTGGTTGGCGCAGTAATGCTGCGCCCTTGTAGGAGCGAGCCTGCTCGCGATAGCGGACTGACATTCAACATTGATGTTGGCTGATACACCGTCATCGCGAGCAGGCTCACTCCTACAAAAGATGGATGTACCACGCGGGCTTGTATGTATGAATCAGATAACAAGAGGCAAACCAATGTCCGACATCCTCTGGCAACCCGATGCCGAGCGTATCGCCCAATCGCGCATGGATCAGTTGCGGCGCGACATCAATCAGCGTCATGGCCTGGCCCTGAGCAGCTACAACGACCTGCACCGCTGGAGCGTCGAACAACGCGAAGCGTTCTGGCAGGCGATCGTCGACTTTTTCGACATCCGCTTTCACACCCAGCCCGACGCCGTCCTGCGTGAGGGCGCGCAGATGCCCAGCGCCGAGTGGTTTCCCGGCGCGACCCTGAACTTTGCCGAACACTTGCTGCGCCGCCGTGACGATGCCGTGGCGGTGATTGCCGTGGCGGAAAACGGTCAGCGCGAACAGCTGACATGGGCCGAGCTGGCCGAGCACGTCGCCGGTTTTCAAGCCAGTCTGCAAGCCGCAGGTATAGGCCTCGGCGACCGCGTGGCGGCGTGTATGCCCAATACCTGGCAGACCCTTGTGGCAATGCTCGCGACCACCAGCCTCGGCGCGATCTGGTCGTGCTCGTCGCCGGACTTCGGCACCCACGGGGTGATCGACCGTTTCGGCCAGATCGAGCCCAAGGTGCTGGTCACCTGCGCCGGTTACCGTTACGCCGGCAAAGACATCGACCAGACCACCAAGGTCAATCAAATCCTCGCGCAGCTACCGTCGCTGCAACAACTGATCATCGTGCCCTACGCCCGCGAACAGGCCCGCGCCGGGGATTACCGCACTCACGCCAACGTGACGTTGTGGGACGACTTCTACCAGCCCGGCGGCGAACCGCGTTTCGTCCCGGTGCCGTTCAAGCACCCGCTCTACGTGCTGTATTCCAGCGGCACCACCGGCGTGCCCAAATGCATCGTGCACAGCACCGGTGGCGTGCTGTTGCAGCATGCCAAGGAGCACGGCCTGCACGTCGATCTCGGCCCCGGTGACCGACTGTTCTACTACACCACTTGCGGCTGGATGATGTGGAACTGGCTGGTCTCGGCCCTCGCGGTCGGCAGCGCGGTGGTGCTGTATGACGGCTCACCGTTTCATCCGGATAACCAACGCCTGCTCGACCTGATCGACGATGAGCGCATCAGCGTGTTCGGCACCAGCCCCAAGTTTCTGGCGACGCTGGAGAGCAGCGGCGTCAAGCCTGCGCAAAGCCATGACCTGCGCAGTCTGAAGACCTTGCTCTGCACCGGTTCGGCGCTGTCACCGCAGAGCTACGACTTCGTCTACCGCGACTTCAAGCGCGACGTGTGCCTGGCGTCGATGTCGGGCGGCACCGATGTGGTGTCGTGTTTCGTCAACGGTAACCCGATGTCGGCCGTGCGCCGTGGCGAAATCATGGGCAAAAGCCTGGGCATGGCGGTTGAAGTGTGGAACGACGCGGGCGTCGCCGTCATTGGCGAGAAAGGTGAACTGGTCTGCACCCGGCATTTCCCGGCGATGCCCGTCGGGCTTTGGCACGATGACGATGGCGAAAAGCTGCGCAAATCCTATTTCAGCCTGTTCCCCGGCGTCTGGGCCCAGGGCGATTACGCCGAGCAATTGCCCCACGGCGGGATGCTGATTCACGGCCGCTCCGACGCCGTACTCAACCCCGGTGGCGTGCGCATCGGCACGGCGGAAATCTATCGTCAGGTCGAGAAAGTCCCGCAGGTGCTGGACAGCGTAGCCATCGGGCAGCAATGGCAGGACGATGTGCGCGTGGTGCTGTTTGTGCGCCTGCAGGATGGCGTGGCGCTGGATGACAACCTGCAACAACAGATCCGCCAGGTGATCCGCGCCAACACCACACCGCGCCATGTGCCGGCGAAGATCGTGACCGTCACCGACATCCCGCGCACCATCAGCGGCAAAGTGGTCGAACTCGCCGTGCGCAATGTGGTGCACGGTGAGCCGGTGAAAAACACCGATGCGCTGGCCAATCCCGAGGCATTGGAGCAGTTTCGCAATCGCCCGGAGCTATCGGATTAGCACGCCATCCCCTTGTGGGGGCGGGCTTGCTCGCGAAGGCGGAGTGTCAGTCGACATCATCGTTTACTGATACACCGCTTTCGCGAGCAAGCCCGCTCCCACAAGGGTGAGGTGTCAATCCATCAAGCCCCATTCGCCCGATGCCGGTGGTGCCGGCGTCGGCGCCGCCTCGGCATGCAGCTTCAGGCGCAGGCGCAGATTGTTTTGTGAGTCGGCATGCTTGAGCGCCTCGTCTTCGCTGATTACACCCTCCACCACCAGCGCGTACAGCGCCGCATCGAAGGTCTGCATCCCGACTTCGGCCGATTTGTCCATGATGCCCTTGAGTTCGCCCAACTCGTTGCGGCGGATCAGGTCGGCGATGGTCGGCGTGCCCAACATCACCTCGACCGCCGCCCGCCGCTGCCCGTCGAGGGTGCGCACCAGCCGTTGCGAGACAAACGCCTTGAGATTGTTGCCCAGCGCATGCAGCAACTGCGGGCGGCGTTCTTCGGGGAACAGATTGACGATACGGTCCAGCGCCTGATTGGCGTTGTGCGCGTGCAGTGTCGACAGCACCAGATGCCCGGTGTCGGCAAACGTCAGGGCATGTTCCATGGTTTCGCGGTCACGGATTTCGCCGATCAGCACCACATCCGGAGCTTGGCGCAGGGTGTTTTTCAGCGCGGCCTGGAAACTGCGGGTATCGACCCCGACTTCGCGCTGGTTGATGATCGAGCGCTTGTGCCGATGGATATACTCCACCGGGTCTTCGATGGTGATGATGTGCCCGCTGCTGTGCCGGTTGCGGTGATCGATCAGCGCGGCCAACGAGGTGGATTTGCCGGAGTCGGTGGCACCGACGAACAGGATCAACCCCTGCTTGAGCATCACCGTTTCCAGCAGCACCGGAGGTAACTTGAGGTCTTCGAAGCGCGGGATATCAAGCTTGACGTTGCGGATCACGATTGACACGTCGTTGCGTTGTTTGAAGATGTTCAGGCGAAAACGCCCGACACCGGTGCGCGAAATCGCCAGGTTCATTTCCAGTTCCCGATCGAACTCGCGCCGCTGCTCGGCGTCCATCAGGGAGTTGGCGATGGCCTGGACCTCACCCGGTTTGAACGGCCGCTCGCTGAACGGCGTCAGCACCCCGTCGATGCGCGCACTGGGCGGCGCGCCAGTGGAGAGGAACAGGTCGGAGCCGTGCTGGCTCGACAGGCGGATCAACAGTGCATCGATTTCCATGGCAAAAAGCACCCGCGCAGCATTCAATGAACAGAAATGACCCAGTGTCGTGACGTAATGGGTCATACAGCGTCTACCGCAAGTGCAAGAATAGTAGACGCCGACGCACTGACCGACGCTCAGGATAGACGTGATGAACCCAGCTCCCTCCCCCGACGACGCCCAAGCCTTGATCGCCCGCACCGACTGGACTCGTACGCCGTTGGGCGCTGCCGGCACCTGGCCACAAAGCCTGCGCACCGCGGTGGACATCGTGATTCACTCGCCGATGCCGATGCTGCTGTTGTGGGGCACGCAGCTCACGCAGATCTACAACAACGGCTTTGCGATGCTGGCTGGCAGCAAGCATCCACACGCTTTCGGACAGCCGGCGCATCTTATATGGCCGGAACTTCAAGACTTTACCGACCCGATTTATCGAGCCGTCCTACAAGGCCAGGTGCGCACCTACAGCGAACGGCGATTTACCCTGCAACGCGAAGGGAAGGAATCCGACTTCTGGCTGGACCTGACCTACAGCCCGATCCGTGACGAGAATGCGCAAGTCGCCGGCATTCTGGTGACCGCCATTGAAACCAACGAACGCCGACGCATCGCCCTCGAACTGCAACGCCGTTCCGAAGAAAGCCTCAAGGCCCAGCGCGACACCGAAGAACGCCTGCAACTGGCGCTGGCCGCCACCGATGCGGTCGGCACCTGGGACTGGAATATCGGCGAAGATCGCTTCATTGCCGACGCCCATTTCGCGCAACTGCACGGCATCGACCCGGCGCTGGCCAGCCAGTTGCCGATCAGTGATTACCTGCAAGGCGTGCATCCCGAAGACCGCGCCCTGATCGCCCGCAGCATCAAGCACTGCATCACCCATGGCACCGAATACGCCGAGGAATATCGCCTGCTGCGCGCCGACGGCGAACTGCGCTGGGTGTTTGCCCGGGGTCGTTGTTACAAGGATCACCACGGTCGCCCGGTACGGTTCCTCGGCGCCGCGCTGGACCTGACCGAGCGTAAACACACCGAGCAGGCACTGCGCCAGAGCCAGACCGAGTTGCAACTGATCATCAACGCGATGCCGATCCTCATCAGTTATGTCGACCATGAGGAGCGTTTCCGCCTGAACAATGCCGCTTATCTGGACTGGTACGGCCTCACCCCGCAGGAGTTGTACGGCCGCACCATTCGCGACGTGATCGGCGAAGAAGCCTACTTTCTGCGCGCGCCGTACATCGCCGAAGCGCTGGCCGGGCGGTCCTGCTCGTTCAGCCTGTATACCCCGCACCGCGACGGTAGCAACCGCCATGCATTGATGAATTACCTGCCGCGCCACGGTGCCGATGGCGCGGTCAATGGTTTCTATATTTTCGTGATCGACGAGACCGAACGTAAAAAGACCGAAGAAGCCCTGCGCAATCTGAATGAAACCCTGGAGGAGCGGGTCAGCGCCCGCACCGAACAACTGGCCCAGGCCAATCAGCGTCTGCAGAACGAAATGTTCGAACGCGAACGCGCCGAAGATGCGTTGCGCCATGCGCAAAAAATGGAAGCGGTCGGCCAGCTCACTGGCGGTATCGCCCACGACTTCAACAACATGCTCACCGGAATCATCGGCAGCCTCGACCTGATGCAACGCTACATCGCCGATGGTCGCTCACATGAAATCGGACGATTTACCGAAGCGGCCGTGTCGTCAGCCAACCGGGCGGCGGCACTGACCCATCGCCTGCTGGCATTCTCGCGTCGGCAGTCGCTGGATCGCAAGACCCTCGACGTCAACGAGCTGATTCATTCGCTGGAAGACTTGATCCGCCGCACCAAGGGCGATCCGATCGACCTTACGCTGCGCCTCGCCGAGGATGTCTGGGCGATCAGCACCGACGTCAGCCAGCTGGAAAATGCCCTGCTCAACCTGGTGATCAACGCTCGCGACGCCATGCCCAATGGCGGCGAACTGCTGATCGAAACCGCCAACGTCTACCTCGACGGCAGCGACATCACCACCCTCGAACCGGTCAAGGCCGGCGACTATCTGATGTTGGCGGTCAGCGACAACGGCACCGGCATGACCCCGTCGGTGCGCGCCAAGGCCTTCGATCCGTTCTTCACCACCAAGCCGATCGGCCAGGGCACCGGGCTGGGGCTGTCGATGATTTATGGTTTCGCCCAACAGTCGGGCGGCCATGTCAGCCTCGACAGCCTGCCCGATCAGGGCACGTGCGTGCGCCTGTACCTGCCGCGCCTGAATCTGCTGGAACCCGAGCAGCCAATCGTGGAAACCCTCAGCACCGCGCCGGCTGCCAGGTCCGGGGAAACCGTAGTGGTGGTCGAAGATGACCCGGCGGTGCGCATGCTGGTCCTCGACCTGCTCAAGGAACTCGGTTACCTCGCCCACGAAGCCGCCGACGCCAGTGCCGCTCTGCCATTGCTGGAATCGGATCTGCGCGTGGACCTGCTGGTGACCGACGTCGGCCTGCCGGGGATGAACGGCCGCCAATTGGCGGAAATCGCCCGTCAGCATCGCCCGGGCCTGAAAGTGCTGTTCATGACCGGTTATGCGCAGAAAGCCACCGAGCGCCAGGGGTTTCTGGAGGATGGCATGGACATGGTCGCCAAACCGTTTTCGCTTGACGTGCTGGCGAACAAGATCCGCACGATGATCCACCAAACGCCGTCACTTGAGGCATAATCCCGCGCCCCGCCGTCACCCCGTTACAGGTATCGCACGATGAAAGCCCAAGCCCGCCACATTCTGGTGAAAACCGCCGAAGAGGCCGAACAACTCAAACAACGCATCGCCAAGGGCGAAGCGTTCGATGTGCTGGCGAAGAAATATTCGACCTGCCCGTCCGGCAAGCGCGGCGGCGATCTGGGTGAAGTGCGGCCGGGGCAGATGGTCGGCGCGATTGATGCGGTGATCTTCAAGAAACCGTTGCGCACGGTGCATGGGCCGATCAAGAGCAAGTTCGGCTATCACCTGGTGCAGGTGTTTTTCCGCGATTGAGTGTTTGGCCTTAGGGCCTCTTCGCGAGCAGGCTCGCTCCCACAGTTTGGGATGCGTCATTGTGGGAGCGGGCTTGCTCGCGAACCGATTGCGCAGCAAACGGCCATTCGCCGCTTACTTGGGGATCAACGCCCCAGGCACCTGAATCACCCGACTCGCCAGCCAATGCCCCGCCTCGGCCGCCTCGACCGGACTGCCCCCCAGCAAGCGGCTCGCCAGGTACGCCGCACTGAACGAATCCCCCGCCGCCGTGGTGTCCACAACCTTGTCGACCTTCTGCGCCGGCACCTCGAACGCCTCGCCATCGCAGCGAATCAGACACGCCTCGGCGCCGCGCTTGAGCACCACCTCCGGCGTACCGATCTCTGCGTAGGCCTCAAACACCGCCGCACAGTCGGCAAAATGGAACAGCGCCTGCTCGTCGTCCACCGTCAGCAAGGCCAGATCGACATGCGGCAACACGCTGCGATACGCCGCTCGCGCGTCTTCCTGTGACGCCCACAAACGCGGTCGATAGTTGTTGTCAAAGACGATCCGCGCATCGCGCTGCCGGGCTTCGATCAGGGTCTGGATCAAGCGCTCGCGGCCCTTGGCGCCCAGCACCGCGAGGGTGATACCGCTGAAATACAACACGTCGTAATCCGCCAGCGCTGCCAGAATCGGCTCCGCCGCCGGGGTGGTGAAGCAATCGCGCACGGCGGCTTCATTGCGCCAGTAGAGGAAACGGCGCTCGCCGTTGGCGTCGGTCTGGATGCAGTACAGGCCGGGCAAACGACCGGACAGACGCTGCACGAGTTCCAGGCCAATGCCTTCCTCGACCCAACTCTGGCACATGGCGTCGCTGAAACTGTCATCGCCCAGCGCAGTGACGTAGTCGACCTGCGCCTTATCGCCGAGCGCGCGGGACAGGTACACCGCCGTGTTCAAGGTGTCGCCGCCGAAGCTTTGCTGCAGGCTGCCGTCGGCACGGTGCTGGAGTTCGATCATGCACTCGCCGATCAGGGCGATGCGCGGGATGTTCGGACCCAGGGGGCTGAGGGTGGTCATCGGGTGGGTCTCTGCTGATTCGATAGTGTTTGATGCGGCCCCATCGCGAGCAGGCTCACTCCTACAGGGGAGCGCATTCCAACTGTAGGAATGAGCCTGCTCGCGATTGGCCGCACCTCGGTGTCGGACCTTAGAAGCAAGTTTCCATGCTCTCGACCACCGCCAATTGCTCATCCACCAGCAACCCTACCCGCCACTTGTCGAACGTCAGGCACGGATGCGAAGTGCCGAAGGAAATAATGTCGCCCACCCGCAGCTCAACCCCCGGCGCCACGGTCATGAACGCGTGCTGGTCCATCACCGCCGTGACCTTGCACGCGCCAACGTCATCGCCCACCGCTGGCACCACACCGGCCTTGTAGCGCAGCAACGGCACCGGCAGTCCGGCGTCGAATGCCACATCGCGTTTGCCGAGGGCGATCACCGCAAAGCCCGGCTCTGGCATCGATTGCACATGGGCCCAGACTTCCAGCGCCGGGCGCAGGCCTTCATGCAGATCGCTGCGACGATCGAGCACGCAGCACTGCGCTTCCTTGTAGATGCCATGGTCGTGGGCCACATAACTGCCCGGACGCAGCACGCTGAGGAAACGTCCGCCCGCATTCTGCGCTTCGAACGACTCGGCGATCAGGTCGTACCACGCCGAACCCGAGGCGGTGATGATCGGCTTGGCAATGGCAAACGCGCCGCTGTCCTGCAGTTGCACCGCCAGGCGCACCAGCGACCCGGCAAATTCGCGAATGCCGCTGACCGCGTGATCGCCGTGGATCACCCCTTCGTAACCTTCGATGCCGGTCAGGGCCAGTGCCGGTTGCGCATTGATCGCCCTGGCCAGTTCGATAACTTCCTGCTCGCTGCGGCAACCGCAGCGGCCGCCGACCACGCCGTACTCGATCATCACGTTCAGCTTGACCCCGCGCGAGGCGAAGTAGGTGCCGAGATCGGCGACGTTGTCCGGGTGATCGACCATGCAGTGGAAGTCGAATGCAGGGTCTGCCAGCAGATCGGCAATCAGCGCCATGTTCGGCGTGCCGACCAGTTGGTTGGCCATCAGCACCCGCCGTACGCCGTGGGCATAGGCTGCGCGGGTCTGCGTCGCGCTGGCCAGAGTGATGCCCCACGCACCGGCGTCGAGCTGACGCTGGAACAGGGCTGGGGTCATGCTGGTCTTGCCGTGGGGCGCAAGTTCTGCCCCGCTGTCACTGACGAACTTCTGCATCCAGCGAATGTTGTGCTCCAGCGCCTCACGGTGCAGCACCAGCGCCGGAAGGCTGACGTCACGCGCCAGATGCGCACCGATGGCGGCATCGCCCTTTTCCACAGCAGAATTGATCGCAGTCGTCATGGTCGAACTCCTCACTGTCGCGGCCGGCAGGCAGCCGCGGTTATTCGTTGATACGCCGGGCGAGGCTGTTGGCGCTCTCGATCAGAACCCGGCGATAGTCGTTGTAATTGTTCTTCGCATCGGCCCGTGGGGCGACGATGCACAGGGTGCAAATGGCGATGCCGCTGGGGTCTTTGACCGGGGCGGCGAAGCAATGGGTGAAGGTGTCGGCAACGCTGTCGAAGGAGAAGAAACCGTCGATGCCAGCCTGACGGATCTCCGCCAGAAAGCGTTCCAGCGGCAGGCGTTCGCCGTCGGGCAGGATGTAGTCGTCTTCGTCGATCAGGTCGATGATCTGCTGATCACTCAGGTGCGCCAGCAGCAAGCGCCCGGACGCGGTCCACGGGATCGGCGCGTTCTCGCCAATATCGGAAGAAATACGAAAATGCCGCTCGCCTTCCTTCATCAACGCCACCGTGTACTTGCGCCCGTTGAGCAGGCACATCTGCGCGGTCTCCCGGGTCTGGCTGACGATTTCCTGCAAGGCGTGATCGGCCTCGCGACTGAGGTCGAAATGGCGCAGATGCGCCTGCCCGAGGAAATACAACTGGCGACCGAGATAGACGTGACCGTCCTTGCCCACCGGCTCCAGAATCCGCCGTTCGAGCAACGATGCAACCAGCTCGTAGACCGTGGATTTCGGTCCGCCGATGCCATTGGCAATGTCGTTCGGACGCAGCGGCTGGCCGATTTCCTTGAGGAAATCGAGGATATCGAACGCCCGGTCCAGACCACGGGCCCGGCGCTTGATGGTGTCTTCGGTCATTTCAGTGGTTCCCATTCAAAGTCGCCGGGAGTTTACCGCTAATGATCGTTCCCATGCTCCGCGTGGGAATGCAGCCCGGGACGCTCTGCGTCCCTTGGAACGCGGAGCGTTCCGAGAGGCATTCCCACGCAGAGCGTGGGAACGATCGAGTGCAGTTCAAGCCTTTTTCTTGTACGCGATACAGTCGATCTCGACCTTGCAGTCGACCATCATGCTCGCCTGCACACAGGCCCGTGCCGGGGCGTGCTCAGGTTTGAAGTATTCGCCGAAAACCTTGTTGAAACTGCTGAAATCCCGCGGATCGTCCAGCCATACACCGGCACGCACCACATCCTCCAGGCCATAACCGGCTTCTTCGAGAATCGCGATCAGGTTCTTCATGGTCTGGTGGGTCTGTTCGACGATGCCACCAACGATAATCTCGCCATCCACTGCCGGCACCTGGCCGGACACGTGCAGCCAGCCATCCGCTTCAACGGCGCGGGCGAATGGACGTGGCTGGCCGCCGGCGGCGGTGCTGCCAGTGCCGTAACGCGTAATGCTCATGGGTACTTCTCCTGATGACAAAAGCAAAGATTAAAACCGCGTGCTCTTGAGAAACTCAGCCAGGCGCGGTGATTGCGGGCGTTCGAACAGCTCCTTGGGAGGCCCCTGCTCTTCGATCCGCCCCTGATTCATGAAAACAATCTTGTCCGAGACCTCGAAGGCGAATCGCATCTCGTGGGTCACCAACAGCATGGTCATGCCGTCTTCGGCCAGCCCCTTGATCACGTTGAGCACTTCGCCGACCAGCTCCGGGTCCAGCGCCGAGGTGACCTCATCGAAGAGCATCAGGCTCGGGTTCATCGCAATCGCCCGGGCAATCGCCACGCGCTGTTGCTGACCACCGGACAACTGACCGGGAAAGTGATTGCGCCGTTCCAGCAGGCCGACCCGCTCCAGCCATTTTTCGGCCAGCACCACGGCTTCGTCCTTATGCATCTTCTTCACCTTGAGCAGGCCCAGGGTGACGTTCTGCAACGCCGTCAGGTGCGGAAACAGATTGAATTGCTGGAAGGCCATGCCGGTCATGGCGCGATGGCGGGCGATGACTTTTTCCGCGTGGCGCACGCGTTTGCCGCCGACCTCGTCATAACCGATGGGCTCGCCGTCGAGCAGGATCTGCCCGCCCTGGAACTCTTCGAGCATGTTCACGCAGCGCAGCAGCGTGGTCTTGCCCGAACCACTGGAACCGATCAACGTGACGACGTTGCCGCGCTGCATGCTCAGGTCGACGCCCTTGAGCACTTCGACCGCGCCGTACTGTTTGTGCAGGCCACGGATGTCCAGCAGTGGCTGGCCGTTTGCAACGTTGGAAACTTGAGCTTGAGTCATGGCAGGGCCACCCGCTTTTCAATGTGCCGGCCGAGTAATTCGATGCCGTAGTTGATGACAAAAAACAGAAAACCGGCGAACAGGTAGAACTCCAGGGTCATGAAGGTCCGGGCGATGATCTGCTGCGTGCTGAGCAGCAGTTCGGCCACGCCGATCACCGAGAGCAAGGTCGAGGCCTTGACGATTTCGGTGGACGAGTTGACCCAGGTCGGCAGGATCTGCCGCAACGCCTGGGGCAGCAGCACGTAACCGAGGGACTGATAGAACGTCAGGCCGATCGCCTTGCTCGCCTCCATCTGCCCGCGCGGCAGTGCCTGCAAGGCGCCGCGCACAATCTCGGCAACGTGCGAGCCGCAGAACAGCGTCAGGCCCAACGCACCGGCCTGAAACGCGCTGATCTGCCAGCCCAGCGCCGGCGCCATATAGAAGCAGGCCAGCACCAGCACAAACACTGGCGTGCCGCGAATCAGATCGACGTAAAAGCGGAACGGCGCGCGCATCCAGAACTTGCCGTAAGTCAGCACCAGACCGGTGACGACACCCAGCAGCGTGCCAAACAGAATCGCCAGCGCCGACACCTGCACACTGGTCAGAAACCCTTGCAGCAACGTCTCGCGTGCCACCCACAACTCATGCAACCAACTGGGGGATTGGTACATCGCAGCCTCCTATCGGCGGATCGCCAGACGCTGCTCGAGGTACCGCAGCAGCATGGCAATGAGGTAACAGGCCGCGACATACAACGCCGTGGTCACCAGCCAGGTTTCAATCACCCGGTAGCTCTCGACGTTGATCTTGCGCGCGTAATAGGTCAGCTCCGGCACCGCGATCGCAGCGGCCAACGAGGTGTCCTTGAACAGCGAAATGAAGTTGTTCGACAACGCCGGCAACACGTTGCGCAACATCACCGGCACCGTGACGTAGGCCTTGACCTGCCATTCACCGAGGCCGATCGCCAGCCCGGCTTCACGCTGGCCCTTGGGGATGCTCAGCAAGCCACCACGGAACACTTCGGTCAGATAGGCCCCGGCATACAGCGACAGCGTGATGATGAACGACGGGATCTTGTCCAGGCGGATGCCCAGGCTTGGCAAGGCAAAGTAGATCAACAGAATCAACACCAGAATCGGCGTGTTACGCACCACCGTGACGTACACCGAGGCCAGCACCCGCAAGGCGCGATGCTTCGACAGCAAGGCAAACGCCATCAGCAGGCCGATCACGCAGCCGATGGCGATCGACACCAGCGCCAGTTCGAGGCCCAGACCGAGCCCCGCCAGCAAGGTGTCGAAATCGCGCCATACGGCGGCAAAGTTCAACTGATAGTTCATGGTCAGCAGTACCTTGAGCGGGGCGATTCGAGTCGCCCCACTCTCACGGGATCATTTGAATTCGACAGGGAAACCGATCGCCGGCGACGGCAGATCGACACCGAACCATTGCTTGAACGATGCGGCGTAGGTCGGGAACTCGACGCCGGTCATCGCCTCATGCAGGGTGGTATTGACGAAGTTCAGCCAGTCCTGATCGCCGCGTTTGACTGCGCAGGCATAGGTCTGCGGGCTCCAGGCGTAGGTCGGGCTGCGATAGCGGCCAGGGTTCTGCACCATCAGGTACTTGACCGACGACTGATCAGTGGCAGCGGTATCGGCGCGGCCGGAGTTCACCGCCTGATACATCAGGTCGACGCTGTCGTACTGATCGACCTTGGCCTTGGGCAGCGCCTGATGCACCAGTTCTTCGGCGTAGACATTCTGCAGCACGGCCACGGTGACGCTGTCGCCAGCAGCCTGCAGGTCTTCGATTTCCTTGTACTTGCTGTTGGCCGGCAGCAGCAGGCCGACACCTTCGCGGTAGTACGGCAAGGTGAACGCCACTTGCTGCGCACGGCTGGCGGTGACGGTGATGAACTGGCAGCTCATGTCGACCTTGTCGGTCAGCAGATTGGGAATCCGCGCATCGGACGACTGCACCACGAACTCGACTTTGTTCGGGTCATTGAACAATCCCTTGGCCACCATCCTGGCGATGTCGATATCAAAGCCCTGCAACTTGCCGTCCGCGCCCTGAAAGTGCCACGGCGCATTGGTGCTGCCGGTGCCCACAATCAGCTTGCCACGGGCCAGAACACTGTCGAGCTTGCTGTCGGCTGCCTGGGCCATGCCCATGGCAGCGGACGAAGCCGCAAGAACAAAAACACACGCTTTGAACAACGAGGGACGGCGATGCATGGCAAGCACTCCAGGATGATGTTTATTCCGCTATACCGGAACACGGTTTGTTACTACGGAATAGACAGCAGAAAGTGTGCCACAGCTCGGGGACGAAATCGCCCGTATGTGGAACTTCAAGTTATTCAGCTGGTTAGCTAACGAGACATCTGGCACGCAGAGGCGCCGCTTTTGGACAATTCAGCGATCGTGTGAGTAGTAACGTCACATTCAAGTGCAGCGATGTGCGTATTCGATGCACGGAGAGCTTTCGCAAGGTCTCTTTTTTCGTATTGCCGTTTGTCGGATTTCAACCTCTACCTGTCAGAGTTGACAGTTGTTTCCAACGGATCCCGGAGGCCTACTGAAGTCTCTGCTCAGCAGAAACATCAATAACCGAACAAGGATGAGTGAAATGGCCAATTTGATTAAAAACGGTGACTTTTCCCAGCAAGGTGCTCATTGGAGCGCGTCCGAGGCGGACAAAGTTCATTATGAAAACGGCGATTGCGTTATTGCTTCTCCTGCATTTATCAGTCAGGAGGTGCCCACGCCAAACGGTGATGGTGGGACATTCATGTTATCCGCGCGGATGAAGACCAACCCGGGGGCAGCGGGTCGTATCACGGTGCAGGCTCACCCGACGGGTGAGCCAGTTTCCCTTGATGTCGGGGGCGGGCAAAGCTGGGAAGTTCTTTCCAAGAAGTTTAAGGCCAATAACGCGACTATCAAGTTCGTAGTCAAACTGGAAGCCAACGATGGAGAAAACGGCAAGCCTGGCTCGTATTTCGGTGATGTAACGCTTTCCAAATTGAGCTGACACAACGTTTCAAGTTGATGAGAGGGTCATCGCCAATGATGACTCGCTTTTTCAATCTCTTGATCGCGTCGTCGATGAAGCGAGAAAAGGAGCTAATCGTGAGCCTGAATGTACCCCTCTCCGCTTTGTCGCCTGTCTACCGCAAAGCCCTGAAAACCTGGCGTCCGGTGATCCTGTACTTCGCCAATGAACACTGTCCTGCCTGCGAATGGGCCGGGCCGGTGTTTCGTGGGGTGGCCGAGCCGTACCGTCATCGCGCCAACATCTACATGCTTAACACCAGCGAGTCGCCGCGCCATCCGCTGGTTACCGGAACGCCTACCGTGCTGTTCTACAAGAACGGCAAGTTGCTGAAGAAGCTCAAGGGCATCAGCACAGAGGAAACACTGGCGGCGGACTTTGCCCGGCATATTGGCAGGACCAAGGCACCGGTGGTGCAGCAAAAACCACGACATGACCTGCCGTGGTTGCGCCGCACATTGAGCAGGCTCTGCACAATCACGCGTGCGCATCGGCGGGGGATTTGAGGCAGTGCATTTCCCGTAATCGTTACGGCGTCTGACGCATCGCTTTCGCGGGCAAGCCCGCTCCCACAGGGGGTCAACGTTGTTCACACATTTCGTGTACGACGCGTGCACTGTGGGAGCGGGCTTGCCCGCGAAGGGGTCGGCACCGTCAGCGCAAGGCTGCTGCCTTACGCAGAATCGCGCACCAGCAACACCCGCGTCACCCGTCGTTCCTCAACGGCTTTGACGGTCATTTGCCAGCCTTCGTACTGCAGCCGGTCGCCCTTCATCGGCAAGCGATCCAGCAGGCTCATCACCAGTCCGGCCAAGGTCTGATAGTCCTCGGTCGGTTCGGCGCCGAACCCGGTGCGCTGGCGAACACGAGTCAGGTTCAACGCACCGTTGACGATGAACCCGCCCTGCTCTTCGATCACATCCGGACCTTCGATTTCGCTGGCATCGGGCAATTCGCCGGCAATCGATTCGAGGATATCGGTCATGGTCAACACGCCAACGAAGTCACCGAACTCGTTGACCACGAAGGCGATGTGGGTCGACGCCGCACGCATCTGCTCCAGCGCATTGAGGATCGAATAGCTGTCGAGCAGGTTGATGGTCTTGCGCGCCAAGTGCTCCAGGTTCGGCTCGGCACCGGCCAGGTATTCCTTGAGCAGTTCCTTTTTGTGCACGAAGCCCAAGGGCTCATCCACCGCGCCGTTGCGAATCAGCGGCAGACGTGAATACGACGAATGCATCAATTTCGTGCGAATCGTCTCGGCGTCGTCGGCCAGATCGATGGTGTCGACGTCGGCGCGCACGGTCATCAAGTTCCGAATCGGACGCTCGGCCAGTTGCAGCACGCCACTGATCATCACCCGCTCGCGGCGGTCGAACAGCTCCGCACTCGGTGCTTCGCCGTCATCCAGCAGGTCGGAGATTTCCTCGCCGACCTCCTCCACTTCCAGCTTGCGCCCGCCCAGCAGACGCATCACCGCATGGGCCGTACGCTCACGTATGGGGCGCAGGCCTTGCATCGAACGTTTGCGCCGGGCCCGGGCAATCTGGTTGAACACCTCGATCAGGATCGAGAAACCAATCGCCGCGTACAGATAGCCTTTCGGGATGTGGAAGCCCAGGCCTTCGGCCGTCAGGGCAAAACCGATCATCATCAGGAAGCCCAGACACAGCATGATCACCGTCGGGTGCGCGTTGACGAAGCGGGTCAACGGCTTGCTGGCCACGATCATCAGGCCGATGGAAATGATCACCGCGATCATCATCACCGCCAGTTCATCCACCATGCCGACGGCGGTGATTACCGCGTCCAGCGAGAACACCGCGTCGAGCACCACGATCTGCGCCACGATTGGCCAGAACAGCGCGTAAGCGGCGTTGCTCGAGCGCTGGCCGACGTGGCCTTCGAGTCGTTCGTGCAGCTCCATCGTCGCCTTGAACAGCAGGAACACACCACCGAACAGCATGATCAGGTCACGGCCGGAGAAGCTCTTGTCGAATACCTCGAACAACGGCTGCGTGAGGGTGACCAGCCAGGAAATACTCGCCAACAGGCCCAGACGCATGATCAGCGCCAGCGACAGGCCGATGATCCGCGCGCGATCGCGCTGATGCGGCGGCAGTTTGTCCGCCAGGATTGCGATGAACACCAGGTTGTCGATACCCAGCACCAGTTCCAGCACGATCAGAGTCAACAAGCCTAACCAGGCCGTGGGATCCGCTAACCATTCCATAAAATGTCTTGATCTCTCTTCAGTGAATTCAGGCTGCCGGGCACGGCAAAGTGCAACGCGAAGGCTCTGATGCCGCGTTGTCAACGATAGTCGGGAGTCGGAAAACCGGATGCTGCGAGTGCGTCAAGACCGCGCCATGGCGCGAGGAGAAAGTACGACTGGGAGGCTCCGAGAGGGTGTTCATGCAAATCCTGAATGAAAAATGGCCTTGGAGCGTACAGGCTCAAGGCACATTTTCTACAGCGGCAAATCATTTCAAAATCTGTAAGAACACAAAAAATGTGCGTTTCCTGATGGCTCTTTCGCGAGCAAGCCCGCCCCACAGGGATTATTCGTCGGACACGGGTTCTAGGTTCGCTGAAGATCCAATGTGGGGCGGGTTTGCTCGCGAAGAGGCCATCAAACGCACAACATCAACGCCCGGCAAAACGCAACCGCGACAACTGCCGCAAATCCCCCTCGACGTAGTAGTCGTTGGTCCAGCTGTCATCCACCGCCAGCGGACTCACCTGCTTCAGCTCCAGTTTTTTCGCGAAATAGCGAAAGCGGTAATGCTCGTAGAACCGCAGCAATTCCAGACCATAGCGGTCGGCCAGATCAGTGTCGCCACGAATGATCAGGAAGTTCTCGTCATTGCCATTGCTGGCCGAGGTGCTGAGGTTGTGGCTGCCGCTGATGATGGTCGGCGCGTCTGTGGTGAAGTCGGTAATCACGGCTTTGGTGTGCACCAGCAGGTTGCCCTTCTGGCCTTTCATGTTTTCCTTCAACCAGCCTTCCAGCCCGGTGTTGAGCAAAGCCGTGGCGGCGAATTCGGCCGTACGGTCGGCGTGAAAACCCGTGATGCTGCTGGCGGTGTTTTGCAGGCCGTAGCGCAGGATATCGTCATGGGGCTTGCCGAGCAGCGCGTTGAGAATCGCGTCCGGCAAGCTGAACGCCGTGACGAACAGCACATCCTTTTTGGCCGCCTCGATGATCTCGACGAACTCGCGCAGATCGGCCCCGCCGCTGCGTGGCGAGAACCCGGCGAACAGCGGTTGCGTGGGGTCCATCGGATTGTGTTCAGTAATCCAGGTGCGCGTGGCGCCGACGTCCGCGGGGTTCGCCCAGACCTCTTCGAACGTTTGCAGATAACGCGTGGCAATCGTCACGTCGTCGAGGGTATGCACCACGTTGGCCTGACGATACACGCCATTGGCGGTGAAATTGGTGCTGCCGCACAGCACCGCTTGCGGCTGACGCTGCCCGGCGCCATCGACACGGCTGAGGACAATGAACTTGTCATGGAAGATCTCGTGGGTGACCCGGCCGCGCTTGTTCGCCGCTGGCAATTTCGCCAGGTTGGTTTCGTTCAGGGTCGTATCGGGGTCTCCCGGTTGGGCGTGATACAGCACGCGCACTTGCACTCCTCGGGCGAACGCGGCGTTCACCGCATCGATGATCGCCTGCAACTGATACTCGTAGATCGCGATATCCAGCGCCCACTGAGCGTCCACCGCACGCTCGATGTACCCCAGCAAACGCTCCAGCAGGCCGTTCTCCAGCCACAGGCGCGCCGCGTCGGGCCAGGCTTCGATGGGCAGGTTCTTGTTGGCGCTGATCTGTGCGTCGAGGTCGGGAAACTTGCGCTGAAAGGCCTGGCTGGCGGCCACGGCGCGGTTGAAGATCACGCTCTGGTTGGCCGGGTGGCCGTCATCGGAAGTGATGCTCAGCTCCAGCGTTTCGCCCAGCTGCGGCGCGTCCGCCGTGCCATAGGCCAGGTGCACGCGATAGTGCATCGTCGTGCCCGGATTGACCGCGTAATCGGCCCAGCGGAATTTCTGCAGCGGTGCCTTATCGCTGGGCGTGGCGTGATATTGGGGGAAGGTGTGAGTCTTGCCGGGAAATGTCAGGCTGTTGAACAGAAAGAGCCAGGGCTTGTCGCCCTGCTGCTTCTCGATGGCGAAACCGAGCAGGCCTTTGCGTCGGGGTTCGGCCAGATCCATGGCGAGCAACACGCCGTTGGTGCCGGCGTAGGCTTTGACGCGAAAATCGTCCTGAGGGTTGGCAACCAGTACCCGCATGATTCACTCCTTGTGATTGGGCTGGAGTGGAGCATAGAGCAGCGCTGCGAATTGTGGTCGGCAGATCTGCAACCGAGTGAACCTTTTCGCGAGCAGGCTCGCTCCCACAGGGGAAGCGCTGTTCACCAACCTTGTGGGAGCGAGCCTGCTCGCGAAGAGGCCCTTTCAGGCATCACAGATCATCGATATGCCGATACTGCGCATTCAGCGCCGCCGCAATTTGCTGCGCTCGAGCCAGGCGGATCGGCCCACGCTCGATGTCGATCAACAACCCCGGACACCCCAACGGCGGCAACGCTGGCAAGGCTTTCAAGCGCCCGTCCGTGACCACCAGCAATCGCTGCTGCTCGACGGGAAAGCGCTTTTGTCGCTGCACCAGCCACTGCTGCGCCTGCGCCAACGCCGCCAGCAACGGCGTGCCGCCGCTCGCCCCCAGCGCCTCCAGCCAAGAGCGCAACCCGCTCGACGCCTTCAAGCCCTGCACCTGCCATTTCGGCGCGCTGCCGCTGGCAGTCAGTAATGCCAGACGGGCGCGCTGTCGATAGGCGTCATCGAACAATTGCGCGAGCAAGCCTTTGGCATCGCTCAGCGCCTGATGACGACGAGTCGAGGCCGACGCGTCGACAATTACCAGCCACAGCTCATGGGCGGAGCGCGTGCGCAGTTGGAACTGCAAATCTTCCCGTGTTCGAGGTCGACCGTTGAGCAGCGTACCCGGCCAGTTCACTGAGCCGCTGCGCGCGGCGTGGCGCTGGCCCTGGCGTCCGTGGTCGAGTCGTCCGGCGCGGGGTCTGGCATTCGCCCCCGCGTCGGATCGGGGACGAATGCCAGTTACTTTTTTGGCCAGCTCGGCACTTCGCGGCGTGCGCCAGTAGCCAGCGCCGGAGCGGGCATATCACCCCACTGCCCCTGCCCTTCGCTCGGTTCGGCCTGGGTATTGGCCGAGTTCTGCGCGGGTGGCCGAGGGCTGGACGAAGACGATTCACGACGGCGATGACGCAGGGCGAATTCCGCCACGGCGTCGATGTCTTGCTCGGCAATCGCTTCGGCGCCGCGCCACGCCGCATGGGCCCGGGCAGCGCGCAGCCAGACCAGATCGGCACGCAAGCCATCGACGTCGGCGGCAAAGCAACGCTCCGTGATCAGTGCCAAGGTCTCGTCGTCCAGTGGAATGCTCGGCAAGGCATTACGCGCCCGCTCGCAACGCTCACGCAGGGCTTGCTGCTGTGTTTCCCACAGCGCGCAGAACGCCTGCGGTTCGCTGTCAAAATCCAGTCGGCGGCGGATGATCTGCCCGCGTTCAGCCGGCGCGGTGTGACCGCTGAGGGCGACGTTCAGGCCGAAACGGTCAAGCAGTTGCGGACGCAGTTCGCCCTCTTCCGGGTTCATCGTGCCGATCAACACGAATCGCGCCGAATGCCGATGAGAAATACCGTCGCGCTCAATCAGGTTGGTGCCGCTGGCCGCCACATCGAGCAGCAGATCCACCAGATGATCGGGCAGCAGGTTCACTTCGTCGACGTACAGCACACCGCCGTCGGCCTTGGCCAGCACGCCGGGGGAAAACTGCGCACGCCCTTCACTCAGCGCGGCGTCGAGATCGAGGGTGCCGATCAGACGCTCTTCAGTGGCGCCCAGCGGCAGCGTGACAAACTGACCGCTTGCCAGCAGGTCGGCGAGGCCACGGGCCAGGGTCGACTTGGCCATGCCACGCGGGCCTTCAATCAGCACGCCACCGATTTTCGGGTCGATGGCGGTGAGGCACAGAGCGAGTTTCAGGTCATCGGCACCGACCACGGCGGAGAGCGGGAAATGCGGGGTGTCGGTCATCTTCAATACTCAGTCATGGTCGGTGATCTATCGAAAAACGTTGGGAGCTAACCTGATCCCCTGTGGGAGCGGGCTTGCTCGCGAAGGCGTCGTGTCAGTCGATATACCTTTCACTGATACACCGCTTTCGCGAGCAAGCCCGCTCCCACAGGGGAACCGCGTTAAGTGTCTTCTTCTATGTCCAGCAGCAGGTTTTCGAGGGCCTCTTTATACACGCCGGGCTCCTGCCACATTCCGCGCTGTTGCGCTTCCAGCATGCGCTCGGTCATGTCGCGCAGGGCATGCGGATTGTGCTCGCGGACAAAGTCGCGGGTCGCCGGGTCGAGCAAATAAGCGTCGGCCAGCAACGCATACTGATGATCGTCGATCAGTTGCGTGGTGGCATCGAAGGCGAACAGGTTGTCGACCGTCGCCGCCAGTTCGAACGCGCCTTTATAGCCGTGACGTTTGACCCCGTCGATCCATTTCGGATTGGCCGCGCGCGAGCGGATCACCCGGTTCAGTTCCTCTTTCAGGGTGCGGATTTTCGGCAAATCCGGCTGGCTGTGATCGCCGTGATAACTGGCCGCCGCCTCTCCGCGCAGGGTTTCCACCGCCGCGAGCATGCCGCCCTGGAACTGGTAGTAGTCGTTGGAGTCGAGCAAGTCATGCTCGCGGTTGTCCTGATTCTGCAACACCGCTTGCACCTGGCTCAGGCGCTGAACGAACTGTTCGCGGGCAGCGGTGCCCTCGTCCGCACCGCCGTAAGCGTAGGCGCCCCAGTTCAGATAGACCTCGGCCAGATCCTCGCGACTCTGCCACAGGCGCCCGTCGATGGCGCCCTGCACGCCCGCGCCGTACGCTCCGGGTTTGGCCCCGAAGATCCGCCAACCGGCCTGCCGCCGCGCCCCGTCTTCATCCAATCCCGATTGCAGCAGAGCCTCGCGCTCGGCGCGCACTTTCGCCGCCAGCGGATTGAGATCGTCCGGTTCGTCCAGCGCCGCCACCGCTTGCACGGCGGCGTCGAACAGGCGGATCAGGTTGGCAAAGGCATCGCGGAAGAACCCGGAGACCCGCAGCGTGACATCGACCCGTGGCCGGTCCAGCAGGCTCAGCGGCAGGATCTCGAAGTCATCGACCCGCTGACTGCCGGTGGCCCACACCGGACGCACGCCCATCAAGGCCATGGCCTGGGCGATGTCGTCACCGCCGGTGCGCATGGTCGCCGTGCCCCACACCGACAGGCCGAGCTGACGCAGGTGATCGCCGTGATCTTGCAGATGCCGCTCGAGAATCAGCGTGGCGGACTGGAAACCAATGCGCCACGCGGTGGTGGTCGGCAGGTTGCGCACGTCCACCGAGTAGAAGTTGCGCCCGGTGGGCAGCACGTCGAGACGACCACGGCTGGGGGCGCCGCTTGGGCCGGCGGGCACGAAGCGGCCGTTCAGGGCATCGAGCAGGCCGCGCATTTCGGCAGGGCCGCAGGCGTCGAGGCGCGGGGCGACGACTTCGCGCAGGTGCTCAATGATCGCACTGACTTCCACCCAACGCGGTCCCTGTAGGAGTGAGCCTGCTCGCGATAGCAGTGTGTCATTCAACACTGAATGGCCTGACTTGACGCCATCGCGAGCAGGCTCACTCCTACAGGGGTCGTGGAGTGTCAGGGCGATCAGTTGAGTGGCGAACAGCTCGAGGCGTTCGCGGGTATCGCCGGCGGTGCGCCAGATTTCGTCGCTGACGGCTTGTAGCTCCTGCGGACGCGGGCCGAGCCACGGATCAGACAACGCGCAATCCAGCGGATCAAACCCCAGCTCAAAGGCTTTGGCCAACGCCCGCAACAAACTCGACTGCGCGCCCTTGCCATCGCCACGCGGAATGCGCAGCAACGCCAGCAGCGTGTCGATGCGCAAACGCCCGGTCGGCGATTCGCCGAAAATGTGCAGGCCGTCGCGAATCTGCGATTCCTTCAGATCACACAGATAGGTGTCCAGACGCGGCAGCCAGATCGCTGCGTCGGTGTCGCTGTCCAGGCCGGCGTCGAGCTGCAGTTCGCGGTCGATCTGCGTCTCGCGCACCAGTTGCAGGATGTCGCGCTGCAGCTCGCGGGCGCGGCGTGGGTCGAGCAACTGGGCTTCGTAATATTCGTCGGCCAGCAGTTCCAGATTGCGCAGCGGGCCGTAGGTTTCGGCGCGGGTCAGCGGCGGCATCAGGTGGTCGATGATCACCGCTTGCGTGCGCCGTTTGGCCTGGGCGCCCTCGCCCGGGTCATTGACGATAAACGGATAGATGTTCGGCAGCGGCCCGAGCAGCGCGTCCGGCCAGCAGTGTTCCGAGAGGCCGACGCCCTTGCCCGGCAGCCATTCGAGGTTGCCGTGCTTGCCGACGTGAACCACCGCGTGCGCTCCGTAGGTGTTGCGCAGCCAGAAATAGAACGCCAGATAGCCGTGGGGCGGCACCAGATCCGGGTCGTGATACACCGCACTCGGATCAACCTGATAACCGCGTGCCGGTTGAATACCGACGAAGGTCAGGCCAAAGCGCAGACCGGCGATCATCATCCGCCCGTCGCGGCACATCGGGTCGTTCTGCGGCGCGCCCCAGCGCTCCGCCACGGCGGTCCGATTGGCTTCGGGCAGCGCATTGAACATCGCCAGATAAGCGTCCATCCCCAAGCTTTGCTGGCACGGACGCAGGTCGATGCTGTCGAGATCATTGCTGACGCCGCCGAGCAATTGCTGGATCAACGCGGTGCCGCTGTCCGGCAGCGGTGCCGTCAGCGGAAAACCTTCAGCCTGCAACGCCCGCAAGATATTCAACGCCGCCGCCGGCGTGTCGAGGCCGACACCATTGCCGATGCGACCGTCGCGGGTCGGGTAATTGGCGAGAATCAGCGCGATGCGTTTTTGCGCATTCGGCAGCCGCGCCAGATCACTCCAGCGCCGGGCCAGTTCGGCGACGAAATCCATGCGCTCGGGTTGCGCCCGGTAGCAGACCACGTCGGACTGACTGCGCTCGCTGCGCCAGGCCAGATCCTTGAAGCTGATCGGCCGGCTGATGATGCGTCCATCGAGTTCCGGCAAGGCGATGTGCATCGCCAGATCGCGCGGGCCGAGACCTTGCTCGCTGTCGCGCCAACCCGGCTCGTTGTCCTGGGCGCAGATCGCCTGGATCACCGGAATATTGCGCCGGAACGGCCGCAGATGCGGGGTTTCCGGACTGGATTGAGCGAACCCGGTGGTGTTGAGAATCACCGCCGCTTCGACCGCGTCCAGCCAATTCTCGACCACGCTCAGGCAACCCGGCTCTTTCAGGCTGGCGACCGCGATAGGTAGCGGATTGAGCCCCGTTGCCTGCAAGCGCTGGCAGAACACATCGATGAACGCGGTGTTGGCTGCCTGCAAATGCGAGCGGTAGAACAACACCGCCGCGACCGGTCGATCGGGCAGCCATTCGGCTTGCCAGTCGCTCAGTGCGGCGGTGTTTTTCTGTGGGTGGTAAATCGCCGTGCGCGGCAGCGCTTGCGGCTCGCCCCAGGCGTAGTCCCGTGCCAGCCAGCGGTTGGCCAGACAATGGAAGAAGTCCAGCGCATTGCCCATGCCGCCCTGACGCAGGAACTGCCAGAGGCGGTCGCGATCTTCGGCGGGCACGGTGCTCAAGTCGCTGAGTTCCGGGTCGGGACGATCATCGCCCGGCACCAGAATCACCTGCACACCGCGCTCGGACAACTCCACCAAACGCTCGACGCCATAACGCCAATAGGCGATGCCGCCGTGCAACGAAATCAGGATCACCTTGGCGTGACGCAGCACTTCGTCGACGTACAGATCGACTGAGGCGTGATTCTGCACCTGCATGGGATTGGCCAGGCGCAGGCTCGGGTAATCCTCGGGCAGCTGCTGCGCGGCTTCGGCGAGCAGCGCCAGGCTGGAGTCGCCGCTGCACAGGATCACCAGCTCGGCGGGGGTTTGTCCAAGGTCGGCAATGTTGTCATCCGACACGAAACCGCCGGGCTGGGTCCTGAGCAGGTGCATGGCTTAAACGCTGAGCGCGGCGCGCAGTTGCGCTTCGAGTTGCACGGCGTCGAGCTCCTGACCGATCAGCACCAGACGGGTGACACGCGCTTCATCGGCGCCCCACTGACGGTCGAAGTGTTTGTCGAAACGCGTGCCCACGCCCTGGATCAACAGACGCATCGGCTTGTTCGGAATCGCCGCGAAGCCCTTCACGCGCAGGATGCCGTGCTGGACCACCAGTTGCGTCAGCGCGTCGAGCAACAGACTTTCGTCGGCTTGCGGCAGTTCGATGGAGATCGAATCGAAGGCGTCGTGATCGTGGTCATCGTGGTCGTCATCACCGTCGTGGTGGTGATCGTGATGACTGTGACGGCTGTCGATGTGTTCTTCAGAGCCGGCACCGAGGCCGATCAGCACGTCCAGCGGCAGACGGCCGTTGCTGGCTTCGATGATTTTTACTGCTGGCGGCAGTTCTTCGGCGACTTCAGCGCGTACACGAGCCAGATCTTCCGGGCTGGTCTGGTCGGCCTTGTTGAGGATCACCAGATCGGCGCTGGCCAGTTGGTCAGCGAACAGTTCGTGCAGCGGCGACTCGTGATCCAGGTTCGGGTCGAGTTTGCGCTGGGCGTCGACCTGATCCGGGAACGCAGCGAAGGTGCCGGCGGCTACGGCCGGGCTGTCGACCACGGTGATCACCGCGTCGACGGTGCAGGCGCTACGGATTTCCGGCCACTGGAAAGCCTGAACCAGCGGTTTTGGCAGGGCCAGACCGGAAGTCTCGATCAGGATGTGATCGAGATCACCGCGACGGGCGACCAGTTCGCGCATCACCGGGAAGAATTCTTCCTGAACGGTGCAGCACAGGCAGCCGTTGGCCAGCTCGTAAACGCGGCCGGTGGCCTCTTCTTCGGTGCAGCCGATGGTGCATTGCTTGAGGATTTCACCGTCGATGCCCAGCTCGCCAAACTCGTTGACGATCACCGCGATACGGCGGCCCTGTGCGTTGTCGAGCATGTGCCGCAGCAAGGTGGTTTTGCCCGAGCCGAGGAAACCGGTGACGATGGTGACGGGGAGTTTGGCCAGTGTTTTCATCGGATGCCCTTTGGCAAGGTGGCGGGCATACGGGACGAGATCCGCTGCGAGCGTGTGCGCGGAAGAATTCGCCACCGGATCACCCCGCCCGGTTGTAGTGAGAAATCTGTCACGAGGCAGGTCTCCTGGCTGACGGTGTTCAGGCGCTGGGCCTGGCGTTTGCTGCGCCTTCCCGCTGGCACCTTGGCAGGGCTGGCAGTGGCGTGGCAGCGAACATCACCGTTCACAGTTGCGGGGGCAGCCGCGGCTTTGACCGCGTTCCCTTCTTAGCTTCGGCGTGGGCCGAAGAACCTCGAAAGCGCAAGGCTACGCATCGGGTGGTGACCGGTCAATGTTTGGATTGGGGGCATATCCGTTGTTGCGGTAACGGCCTCTAATGGTTCCGCCCCTACGGCGGGTCACTTTTGACAAACGCCCGGAATGCCGGCCCAGTCAAAAGTAACCAAAAAGTCTTGCCCCGGCGTACGGCACTTCGCTGAGGCTCAGTGTTCCCTCGCTACGGTATCCATCAGGGGGCATCGCCTACGGTTTGCTTCGCTGCACCTCCTCTCGATGTATGCGGCTACGCCGCATGGCGCTGCGCGCCTACCCCCAGATGGACACCTTCGCTCGGCCTGCCGATGGGGCTTTGAGATCAAAGGCAACATCAAAAGCCAGATCCAGATCCAGATCAAAAGACCACAGCCTTCGGCAGTTTCTACAGGGGATTGGATGTGTTCAGTTGGAGTTAATTGGCTGGCAGACCGCTTTCGCGAGCAAGTCGAATCGTCGCACCGCCGCTCCCACAGTGGGATCGGGTGTGCTCAGTTAAAGATTGGTCGGCTGTCAGGCCGCCATCGCTGGCAGGCCAGCTCCCACAATTTTAATTCGTGCACACCCATGCGGCGAAGCCGCCCCACTCAACACGATGAGCGTTAGCTCGAGTAAAGCTTTTGATCTCAAGGCCCGTCGGCAGGCTGAGTGGAGGGATTGATCCGGGGGTGGGAGCGCAGCGACCGTTTGGCGTAGCCAAACACATCGAGAGGAGGTGCAGCGAAGCAAACCGGAGGCGATGCCCCACGGATCAATCCCGGAGCGAAGGAACCCGAGCCACAGCGAGGGCCGAACGTCAGGGTAAAGCCTTTTTGGTTACTTTTTCGGCGTCTGGAAAAAGTGACCCGCCGTAAGGGCGGAACCCTAAGCGGCCGTTACCGCAGCACCGGATCCACCCACAAAATTGACTAAATTCCCCAACCCATGGTCTCCTACACAACTTGTTACGGGTGCCCTTCACAGGGTGAAACGGGAAACCGGTGAATCATGTGCTTTACTCAAAGCCATGTCAGTCCGGTGCTGCCCCCGCAACGGTAAGCGAGCGAAGCGTCAGATCCACTGTGCCAGTGCGGCATGGGAAGGTGATGCTTGCAGGTCGGCCTGACGCCAACCCCTCGTGAGCCCGGAGACCGGCCCGCAACATACAGTGCGCATTGTGCGTCGCTGAACATAACAAACCCGCGGTGGGCGGGCGCTGTTCGAACCTCTGCGTGCCCGACTCGCAGGGGTCTTCATGCGCTCTATTCACCTGCTGACACTCCAGAGGGAAGCGCCATGTCGATCATCAGCAGCACCGGCAGCAACACCGACAAAATCTCCAGCACCGCCACGTTGAGCCAACGCCTGACCGCGGCGATCTTCGCCTCGATCCTGGGGGCCAGCCTCGTCTACTTCGCCGGTTTCTCGCACATCGAAGCGGTGCACAACGCCGCGCACGATACCCGCCACAGCGCCGCGTTCCCGTGCCACTGAGACCTGCCGACATGATCAAGCGTATTGCGCAAACCGCAGGTTTTACCGGCCTGCTGGCCGCCATGCTCCTCACCCTGCTGCAAAGCTTCTGGGTCTCGCCGCTGATTCTGCAAGCGGAAACCTTCGAGAAAGCCGAACCCGTCGCCGCTCATGAACATGCCGAAGGTGCCATGGCCGGCCACACCCACGACGCACAAGCCTGGGAGCCGGAAGACGGCTGGCAGCGTGTGGTCTCGACCACCGGCGGTAATCTGGTGGTGGCGGTCGGTTTCGCCCTGATGCTCGCGGGCCTGTACACCCTGCGTGCACCGACCAAAACCTCGCAGGGCCTGCTCTGGGGGCTGGCCGGTTATGCGACCTTCGTCCTCGCCCCAACCCTGGGCCTGCCGCCGGAACTGCCGGGCACCGCTGCGGCCGATCTGGCTTCACGGCAGATGTGGTGGATCGGCACAGCCGCCTCTACCGCTGTCGGCCTGGCCCTGATCGTGTTCAGCCGTCACTGGCTGATGAAGCTGCTGGGCGTGGCGATCCTGGCCGTGCCACACGTGATCGGCGCTCCGCAACCGGAGGTGCATTCGATGCTCGCCCCGCAAGCGTTGGAAGCGCAGTTCAAAATCGCTTCGCAGTTGACCAACGTGGCATTCTGGCTGGCCCTGGGCCTGATCAGTGCCTGGTTGTTCCGCCGCAAAAGCGATGGTCTTTACCACGCATGACCAATGACAGCGCAGCGCCGACCTTCGTGGTCGGTCTGGGCTGCCAGCGCGGCTGCCCGGCCAGCACGCTGCGCGCGTTGCTCGACCAGGCCTTGCAGGCGCATCGCATTGAGCTGGAAGCGGTCAAGGCCCTGGCCAGTATCGACTTGAAGCGCGATGAACCGGGTTTACAGGAACTCGCGGCCCAACTGGCACTGCCGCTGTTGTATTTCAGCAGTGAAGAACTGGCCAGTTATCAGCAACGCCTGAGTCATCACTCACAGATCGCCTACGAGCGCACCGGTTGTTACGGCGTGGCGGAAAGTGCCGCGTTGGCCCTCGCTGAACAACTGATTCAGGCACCGGCAAAACTGCTGATTTCCCGGCAAAAATACGCCCAGGCCACGTTGGCATTGGCCGGCTCCGCGTAAAATCCCGATAATCCCCCTCTTTGATCATGAGCAATCTTCATCTGAAGCCTTGCCCTGCCCCGTTTTTCACAGGATGTCTTCATGACCGTCTACTTCATCGGCGCCGGCCCCGGCGACCCGGAACTGATCACTGTCAAAGGCCAGCGGCTGATTCGCAGCTGTCCGCTGATCATCTACGCAGGCTCGCTCGTTCCGGCCGCTGTGCTGGAGGGGCATCAGGCCGAAACCGTGGTCAACAGCGCCGAATTGCACCTGGAGCAGATCATCGAATTGATCAAATCCGCCCACGCCAAGGGGCAGGATGTGGCGCGGGTGCATTCGGGTGATCCGAGCCTGTATGGCGCGATTGGCGAGCAGATTCGCTATCTGCGTGAGCTGAACATTCCGCTCGAGATCATCCCCGGCGTCACCGCTACGGCCGCCTGCGCGGCATTGCTCGGTGCAGAACTGACCCTGCCCGACGTGTCGCAAAGCGTGATCCTGACCCGCTACGCCGACAAGACCGCGATGCCCGCAGGCGAAGAACTCGGCAATCTGGCGCAGCACGGCGCGACCATGGCGATTCATCTGGGAGTCAATCACCTGGAGAAAATCATCGCCGAACTGCTGCCGCATTACGGCGCCGATTGCCCGATTGCGGTGATTCACCGGGCGACGTGGCCGGATCAGGACTGGGTGGTGGGAACACTGGAGGATATAGCCGTGAAGGTGGAGGCCAAGGGGTTTCGGCGCACGGCGTTGATTCTGGTTGGACGGGTGTTGGGCAGTGAGGTGTTCAGCGAATCATCGCTGTATCGCGCGGGGCATGCGCATCTCTACAGGCCCTGAGTCAGATGACGTTTGTGACTGGGTACAAAACCTGTGGCGAGGGGATTTATCCCCGATGGGGTGCGAAGCAGCCCAAAAAATGGAACTGCTACGCAGTTCATCGGGGATAAATCCCCTCACTACAAAGTACGGCGGCATAAAAAAACGGCGCTCACGGGGCGCCGTTTTTCATGTCCGCAGCGAACGCCTTAGTAGTAGGCGTTTTCTTTCTGCGTGTGGTCGGTCACGTCACGTACACCCTTGAGTTCCGGAATTCGCTCAAGCAAGGTGCGCTCGATACCTTCCTTCAGGGTCACGTCGGCCTGGCCGCAGCCCTGGCAACCGCCACCGAACTGCAGCACGGCAATGCCGTCCTCGACCACATCGATCAGACTGACCTGACCGCCGTGGCTGGCCAGCCCCGGGTTGATCTCGGTTTGCAGGTAATAGTTGATGCGCTCGTTGACCGGGCTGTCGGCGTTGACCATCGGCACTTTGGCGTTTGGCGCCTTGATGGTCAGTTGACCACCCATGCGGTCGGTGGCGTAGTCGACGACGGCATCGTCAAGGAACGCTTCGCTGAACGAGTCGATATAGGCGGTGAAGCTTTTCAGCCCCAGCGCGGTATCTTCAGGTTTTTCTTCGCCCGGCTTGCAGTAGGCAATGCAGGTTTCGGCGTACTGGGTGCCAGGCTGGGTAATGAAGACGCGGATGCCGATGCCCGGGGTGTTCTGCTTGGAGAGCAGATCGGCCAGGTAATCGTGGGCGGCGTCGGTAATGGTAATAGCGGTCATGGAAACTCCTCGCAGGCTTGGGCGCAGTTTACGCCAATCATCGCGCCGCACAAAGTCCTAGTATTTTTGTCGGGAAAGCTCAGCAATCGATTGATCAACAGGTTCGCCATCAATCCGCGCTTTAAGCCACTGATAGCAGCGTTTTTCCACCCATTCGTAGCTCATCCATGAGCCCACACCGATGGCCAGGGCGCAGACGATGAACATCAGATACGGGCTGATTCCATAATGTCGCGCGACAAAACCACCGGCCGACAGCACCAGCACGTGCATCAGGTACACCGAATACGAACAATCGCCCAGCAGCTTGAGCACCCGGCTGCGCTCGACATAACGCTCCAGCGCCATGCAGGCCATCACCAACACCGCACTCGGCACACCCCAGCTCAACAGCCTTGGCGCCGGCGTCAGGTGATAGATCGCCGTCAATGCGGCGCCAATTCCCAGCAGCGGCAGCCATAGGCCGGGGCCGATCCAGCCCCGGCGGTAGAGGATGCCGATGCCGATCCCCAGCAAGAACTCGTAAACGATGTCCGAACGATAGAACTCGCTGACCCAGCCAAACGCCTGGCACGTGGCAAACAGCAGCGCCGCGACCACCAGCAGGCGTACCTGCCAACGGAACACCAGCGCACAGGCGAACAGCACGTAGAACAGTATTTCGTAGTTGAGGGTCCAGCCGACGTTCAGCGTTGGGTAGATCCCGTAACCGCCAGGGTTCTGCGCCGGGATGAACAAAAGCGACAGCAGCAGATGCCCGACGTCCAGTGTCTGATCCGGCAACAGCGGCCGGGCAACCCACACCAGCAGCGCCATCAGCAGCGTGTACAGCCAGTACGCCGGCACGATCCGCGACAGCCGATACAGCAGAAATTGTCCCGGCCGCAGGACCTTGTCCTCGGTGGACAAGAAGATCACCAGGCCGCTGATGACAAAAAAGATGTCGACCCCGACTGCGCCTTTGTCGATGAACAACTGGCCAATCGGGCCGCGCGCCTTGAAGTCGAAGAAAATCTGCATGAAGTGGTGACAGACCACCGTCCATGCGGCAAGCGCCCGCAGGGCCTGCACTGAAATCAACATTGAGTGCTCCTGTCCACGATTCCTGAAACACCACTGAACCCTGTGGGACCGGGCTTGCTCGCGAATGCGGTGTGTCAGGCGACATCCATTTCGAATGAACTGACGCTTCGCGAGCGAGCCCGCTCCCACAGTTGAGATTTGCGGTGTTGCTAAAGGTTGGGACAGCAGGCCGGCCTCAAACGATCAAAGATTCTGGTAGCGGTTCATGTCCAGCACGCCCTCTTCCACCGGGTCGGTTTCGTGGATGTATTGGCTCAGGTCGTGGAAATAGAACCAGAATTGCGGATGACTGCGGCGAATTCCCCATCGTTCGACGATTTTCTCGAAACGGTTGGCGTCCTTGGCGTTTTCCATCGCATCGACAAACTCCGGTACTTGCTCGGCCGCAATGTTGAACATGAAGTTGGGGTAACTGCTGAGCACACCTGGATAAATGGTCAAGGTGTCCAGCCCCGGCTGATAGCGCAGCGATTCGCCCAACAGGAACGCCACGTTGCTGTGCGCGCGGTTGCGCAGCAGGCTGTAGACCTCGCGCTTGCCGCTGCGGGTTTCGATGCGCAGCATGGTGGCTTCCGGCAATTGATCGATCACTTTCAGACCGGCCGCCGGACGCGAGGTCAGGCGACTCAGCGCCTGCTCGGCGTTCTGCAGCGCCGGGTCGATATTCGGTCGCGAGCAGTAGGCGCCGTCACAACGGTTGATCGGATCCGGCCGCGCATTGAGGTCACCGTAACGCGCCAGCAACTGCATGGCGAAATCATATTTCGGGTCCTTCGAATCGAGTTTCAATGCGCTCGGCTTGTCGTCATCAATGGCCTCGTAATCGAGCCACATCTTGAACTGGCCGCTGCTCTGGTACCAATCGTCGAGATAATCCTCGCGGGAATCGGCCGGCATCAGGCGCAGGAAGTTCTGCTCGGCGCCGTTGCGGATCAGGTCGAAATACAGACGGGTCTGCGCCTGATGGGAGACGTTGCCGAACACATCGAAGTTGACCGCCAACTGGTAATAGGTGCGCTCCAGCAGCGGATAGTCGAACAGCCACATCGTCTGTGGCACTTCGCCGATCAGGCCTTTGGTCACCGAGGCGCTGTCGAAGTGGCGGAAGATGCTCAGCAGCGCGTTGTCGTTGCCGGCCCACAGGGTCGACCAGCTCGGCGGCGGTTGGTCGGCGTAGCTGTCGCGGCGCAGGGCTTCGTATTCATTACGCTTGTTACGGTAGTTGTGCCACAGACTCAGGACACTGCCGACGTCGTCGTTCTGCCCCGGCATCGCCAGCAGCGGCGTGGCCTGCCCGCGATAGTTGGGGTCGGTGATGTACAGGTCATGTTCCGGGGCCTGGAACAGTGCCCAGAAGTTGTCGCGGATCACGTCGGTCGCGATCTGCCCGCGGCACACCGGCCCGCGAATGAACGTGCGCACGAAGTATTCGGCGTTGTCGAGCATGAACTGGTAACGCGCCTGGGCCGGAATCGCCTCGAAGGTGGCGAACGGATTGGCCCGACTCTGCGGGCCGTAACCCGGCAGCGCATTGACCTGCCAGTTGCCGCTGTAGAACAGGCTCTTGACCCGCGCCATCTTCGCCGCGCTCAGCGGATAGGTGATGTGGGTCTTGTGCACGATCACCCCTTGCACCGGCCACAGGCGGTAATACACCTGAGTGCCCGGGTCATCGTTCGGGCGACGGGTGGCGATCAGGTCGATCGGCTGGCCCGTCGGCGTACGCGAACGCACCCACTGGAAGTAATGCCCCGGCTCGCCGTCCTTAAAGTAGATGTGCGCGAGAAACCAGTGCTCGAACAACCAGCGCCCGACCAGACTCTGCCGCGCTCCCGGGGTGTTGAGCAGGTTTTCCCACTGGACGATTTGCAGCGCCTCTTTGGCGCTCGGCGCCAGGCCTTGCTCGTCAATCGGCGCACCGGACGCCAGCCAGCGTTGCAACGTCTGGTATTGCTGATCGGTCAGGCCGGTCACCGCCAGCGGCATGCCTTCTTTCGGGTGGGCGCCGGCGTAGCCTTCAAACTCGGCGGGCATCGCGCACATGTTTTCCCGTTGCAGGCCGAGGGCGATCTCCTCCGGCAACCTGGCATTGGGGGTCAGCGGGGTTTTGTGTCCCAGCTCCAGCATCCGCGCCATCAGCGCGGCCTGACTGCCCTGGGCGTCGAGCACCGAATAGAAGCCCTTCTGCTGCCAGGCGCGTTTGCCGAAGGCGTCATAGAACAGTCGGGTGGTCGGTGCGGCCTGAGTGCGCTCACCGTCGTAGACCGGCATCTTGCTCGCGCCTCTGCCAGCACCTTCGCCGCTGCCCAGATTGAGCTGACAGGCGGAGTCGTAACACGCATGGCAGGCCACGCACTTCTCGGTGAAGATGGGTTGAATGTCACGGGCATATGAAATAGCGGGCGAAATCGAGAGCTCTTGCGCCACCGCGCCAAAGCTTAAGAACAGCAAGAAAATGCTGATGACGCGGTACGACATGCCCTTGATCCCGATCCTGAAAAAAACGCCGCGAGTCTACAGTATGACGCCCGCACCAACATGAACGATATTCATGCAAAAGCGTGACATGCTCCAAAACCGCACAGGTTTGTTATGATCCCGGCCCTTCGTAATGGTCTTTTCGAGTAGTCCAAATGTCCGATCGCAGCGTCCGCCTTCAAGCTCTCAAGCAAGCCCTCAAAGAGCGCATCCTGATTCTCGACGGCGGCATGGGCACGATGATCCAGAGCTACAAGCTCGAGGAGCAGGATTATCGCGGCAAACGCTTCGCGGACTGGCCGAGTGACGTCAAGGGCAACAACGACCTGCTGGTGATCACCCGTCCGGACGTGATCGGCGGCATCGAGAAAGCTTACCTGGATGCCGGCGCCGACATCCTCGAAACCAACACTTTCAACGCCACGCGCATTTCCATGGCCGACTACGGCATGGAAGAACTGGCCTACGAGTTAAACGTAGAAGGCGCACGTCTGGCGCGCAAGGTGGCCGACGCCAAGACCGCCGAGAACCCGGACAAGCCGCGTTTCGTCGCCGGCGTGCTCGGCCCGACCAGCCGCACCTGTTCGCTGTCGCCGGACGTCAACAACCCCGGCTACCGCAACGTCACCTTCGATGAGCTGGTGGAGAACTACACCGAAGCCACCAAGGGCCTGATCGAGGGCGGCGCCGACCTGATCCTGATCGAAACCATTTTCGATACCCTCAACGCCAAAGCGGCGATCTTCGCCGTGCAAGGCGTGTTCGAAGAGCTCCACATCGAACTGCCGATCATGATTTCCGGGACCATCACCGACGCCTCCGGCCGGACCTTGTCGGGCCAGACCACCGAAGCGTTCTGGAACTCGGTGGCGCACGCCAAGCCAATCTCGGTCGGTCTCAACTGCGCGCTCGGCGCCAGCGAATTGCGTCCGTACCTGGAAGAGCTGTCGAACAAGGCCAGCACCCACGTTTCCGCGCACCCGAACGCCGGCCTGCCGAACGAATTCGGCGAGTACGACGAACTGCCGTCGGAAACCGCCAAGGTCATCGAAGAATTCGCCCAGAGCGGCTTCCTCAACATCGTCGGCGGTTGCTGCGGCACCACGCCGGGGCACATCGAAGCCATCGCCAAAGCTGTTGCCGGTTACGCACCGCGTGAAATCCCGGACATTCCCAAGGCTTGCCGCCTCTCGGGTCTGGAGCCGTTCACCATCGATCGCAGCTCGCTGTTCGTTAACGTTGGCGAGCGTACCAACATCACCGGTTCGGCCAAGTTCGCCCGCCTGATCCGCGAAGACAACTACACCGAAGCGCTGGAAGTCGCCCTGCAGCAGGTCGAAGCCGGCGCGCAGGTGATCGACATCAACATGGACGAAGGGATGCTCGATTCGAAGAAGGCCATGGTGACCTTCCTCAATCTGATCGCCGGCGAGCCGGACATCTCCCGCGTGCCGATCATGATCGACTCCTCGAAATGGGAAGTGATCGAAGCCGGCCTCAAGTGCATTCAGGGCAAGGGCATTGTCAACTCGATCAGCATGAAAGAAGGCGTCGAGCAGTTCATCCATCACGCCAAACTGTGCAAGCGCTACGGCGCCGCCGTGGTGGTGATGGCGTTTGACGAAGCCGGCCAGGCCGACACCGAAGCGCGCAAGAAAGAGATCTGCAAACGCTCCTACGACATTCTGGTCAACGAAGTCGGCTTCCCGCCGGAAGACATCATCTTCGACCCGAACATCTTCGCCGTCGCCACCGGCATCGAAGAACACAACAACTACGCAGTCGACTTCATCAACGCCTGCGCCTACATCCGCGACGAGCTGCCATACGCCCTGACCTCGGGCGGTGTGTCCAACGTGTCGTTCTCGTTCCGTGGCAACAACCCGGTGCGTGAGGCGATCCACTCGGTGTTCCTGCTGTACGCGATCCGTGCGGGCCTGACCATGGGTATCGTCAACGCCGGTCAGCTGGAAATCTACGACCAGATCCCGCAGGAACTGCGTGACGCCGTTGAAGACGTGATTCTCAACCGCACGCCGGAAGGCACCGACGCCCTCCTCGCCATCGCCGACAAGTACAAGGGCGACGGCAGCGTCAAGGAAGCCGAGACCGAAGAGTGGCGCAGCTGGGACGTCAACAAGCGTCTGGAGCATGCGCTGGTCAAGGGCATCACCACGCACATCGTCGAAGACACCGAAGAATCGCGCCTGTCGTTCGCACGCCCGATCGAAGTGATCGAAGGCCCGCTGATGTCCGGCATGAACATCGTCGGCGACCTGTTCGGCGCCGGCAAAATGTTCCTGCCGCAGGTGGTCAAATCCGCCCGCGTGATGAAACAGGCGGTGGCGCACCTGATCCCGTTCATCGAACTGGAAAAAGGCGACAAGCCCGAAGCCAAGGGCAAGATTCTCATGGCCACCGTTAAAGGCGACGTGCACGACATCGGCAAGAACATCGTCGGCGTGGTGCTGGGCTGTAACGGCTACGACATCGTCGACCTCGGCGTGATGGTCCCGGCAGAAAAAATCCTGCAAGTGGCCAAAGAGCAGAAATGCGACATCATCGGCCTGTCCGGCCTGATCACCCCGTCGCTGGACGAAATGGTCCACGTCGCCCGAGAAATGCAGCGTCAGGATTTCCACCTGCCGCTGATGATCGGTGGCGCGACCACCTCCAAAGCGCACACCGCGGTGAAGATCGAGCCGAAATACAGCAACGACGCCGTGGTCTACGTGACTGACGCTTCGCGTGCCGTGGGCGTAGCGACGCAGTTGCTGTCGAAAGAATTGAAGGCCGGCTTCGTCGAGAAGACCCGTCTGGAATACGTCGATGTACGCGAGCGCACCGCCAACCGCAGCGCGCGTACCGAACGTTTGAGTTACGCCGCAGCGATCGCCAAGAAGCCACAGTTTGACTGGGCGACATACCAGCCCGTCAAACCGACCTTCACCGGCGCGCGGGTGCTGGACAACATCGACCTCAACGTTCTGGCCGAGTACATCGACTGGACGCCGTTCTTCATCTCCTGGGATCTGGCCGGCAAATTCCCGCGCATCCTCGAAGACGAAGTGGTCGGTGAAGCCGCGACTTCACTGTACAAAGACGCGCAGGAAATGCTCGCCAAACTGATCGACGAGAAGCTGATCAGCGCTCGCGCAGTGTTCGGTTTCTGGCCGGCCAACCAGGTGCATGACGACGACATCGAGCTGTACGGCGATGACGGCAAGCCATTGGCCAAACTGCATCACCTGCGCCAGCAGATCATCAAGACCGACGGCAAGCCGAACTTCTCCCTCGCCGACTTCGTTGCGCCGAAGGACAGCGAAGTGACCGACTATGTCGGTGGTTTCATCACCACCGCCGGCATCGGCGCCGAAGAAGTGGCCAAGGCTTATCAAGACGCTGGCGACGACTACAACTCGATCATGGTCAAGGCCCTCGCCGACCGTCTGGCCGAGGCTTGCGCCGAGTGGTTGCACCAGCAGGTGCGTAAAGAGCACTGGGGTTATGCCAAGGACGAAGTGCTGGACAACGAAGCGCTGATCAAAGAGCAGTACTCCGGTATCCGCCCTGCCCCGGGCTATCCGGCCTGCCCGGATCACACCGAGAAGGCCGCACTGTTCGCGCTGCTCGACCCTGAAGCTGCCGAAATGCGCGCTGGCCGCAGCGGCGTGTTCCTCACCGAACATTACGCAATGTTCCCGGCCGCAGCGGTCAGCGGCTGGTACTTTGCCCATCCGCAGGCGCAATACTTTGCCGTGGGCAAGGTCGACAAGGACCAGGTGCAGAGCTACACCTCGCGTAAAGGCCAGGAGTTGAGCGTGACCGAGCGTTGGCTGGCACCGAACCTCGGCTACGACAACTGATCCAACGGGTGGATCCCGGCGCCGGTTTGACCGGCGTCGGGAACTGCGCTTTCAGTTTCAGGCGTTGGACAGATGACTTGAAGAGCCCGGGACCGGCGTTTTTACAGCATTGATTGCATCGATTTCCTGCTGCGAAAGCTCGATCATCTTCACGTTGCGTTCGGCCGTACGATCGAACAACCGGTTCAAGTACTCTGGATCGTCGGCACTCAGTCCGTCATCTTCCCCGTCCTCGATCGATTGCAACGCATCCAGTTTCCTGAAGTCTTCGGGGTACTTATCCTGAAGGTATTCCACCCAGTAATCGCGCTGAATCAAATCCTCCAGAAATTTGTCCGATCGTTCGGCGTTACTGACTTCCGTCCGCGCCTCGACCAGTTGTTGCGGGCTGACGCCCGACGCATACGTCATGTTTTTCGGCTGCCCCGGCAACTCCAGGCCGTCCTCCCAACCTGCGGTCAAACCGATTCGATAACCCAGGCGCATCTCGGCTTCATCGAAACCACTGCGGGCTGCCGCTTTTTTCGCCAATTCATCGACCTTGTCCAGGCGAAACAGTCGCCGCGACAGATTCAACAACACCCCACCTTTTGTGCCTGATCGACCTGACGGCAATTCAAGCAATGCGTTATGGGTGAACACCTTGGTTTCCAGACCACTGAAGGTCAGGATCCGTCCATCAACGCAGGTGCCGTGGGTGGTCGAGCCGGCGAAGATGACTTCCCTGAGCTCGGTGTCGGTCGCGGCGGCTTCCATGACGGTCCATACCCGTCGCGTCAGGTCAGCGTTGGCCACCCTGAATTCGCGCGTGTCCTGCAGTCGTTCCAGCAGATGGAAGAACGCCGCACTGTCCGGCTCGGCAGCCAGTTGTTCCCACAGCGCATCGCGAACCGCCAATTGTTCGGGCGCGAAATTGGCCAGCCATGGGGCTTTGTACTGCGCCTGCGACGGCTCGATCGGCACGATCTCGTCGGATTCAACGCTGTCAGTCGTTTCGGTCAGCCCGCCCGCGCCGTCGTCAACCATCTCTTCCAGATCAGCGCGTGAAAAACCCAGTACCCGGTGACGTTCACCCGCGGCCTGATAAGCCCTGAGTCGCTCAAGACTTTCCTCGGACAAATTGTAGTTGTCGGTCAAGTCCGTACCATTCATCAACGCCTCGTGGGTACCGTCCAGTGCGTCCTCCGGCAGTGTGCTGATGTCGTTGCGGCTCAGATTGAGCATGCGCAGATGCTCCGCCTGCAACGCACCTTCGGGCCAGACGAACAGATTGTTGTTGCGCAAATCGAGCGCTTCCAGTCGCCCGAAATAATTGACATCGAACGACTCCAGGTTGTTGTAACTCACATCCAGCCAGGTCAGATGTTCCAGACCGGAAAGGGCCTCATACAAGTGCTCGGAATCGTAGAAACGGTTACTGGAAAGCTCCAGCCGCTCCAGCGCAGACATGTTGCGCACCGATTGAGGTAAAGCCTCCAGCTCATTGCCGCCAAGCTCCAGAGTCCGTAACTGAGTAAAGGCTGCGAGAAAACCGCTGGCGCCCTCGGCACTCAGCCTCGTCCCTGTCAGGTTGAGCGTGCGGACATGCGCAAAGTCGTCTGGTAGCGCCGGGATATCTCCCAATTGCAACCCGTTCAGATCCAGTACGGCTTGCGTCACACCTTGCAGGTTGGGCAACCTTGCCCGCCAACAGGTGAGGATTCGCCAGGCCGCCAGACTGCGGGTCTGCGAGGAGATGACCCAGTCTGTTCCACGGGTCTCGCGGGTGTAAAGCCAGCCATTCAGTTGGCGCACCAGCGTATCAAAAGTCTGGTTCCAGGCGCCGATCCGAGCACCCGTTTCAGCGTTGGTCGCTCCGCTGGCGCGCATCTGCTCAATCAACTGCGATGCTTGTTCGGCACTGAAGGCCGGCTGCATGCGCTGAAGACTGTTGATCATCAACGTCTCACCCTCGCCTGCCGCCGCGTGGGGATATGGCAGCAATTGCCTGGCAATCGAGAGTCCACTCTCCGCTGGAGGAAACGTCAGCGGGACCGGCTCATTGGCAAATGCTTGCAGCGCCCCCTCGGGCAGCCCGAAGTCAAACTCGATCCGCTGTTGCACAGCACGCAGCGCTGCCGTCGCGGCTGGCGTCAAAGGGTTACCGGTCAGATTGCTGTTGAGCACGGCATGGCTGTCCAGAAACGCTTGAGGCAGCGTGGTGATCTTGCTGTTGCGCAAGTCCACCCAGGTCAGCTGAGCGAGCGCTTCAGCACCCGCAGGCCAGGTTTGCAGATCCGTGCCTTGCAAGTTCAGCGCTTTCAAGCGCGTCATGCCAGCGACGGTCAGTCCGGTCAGAGGGTTGTTGTGCAAATCGAGATATTCAAGGGCCGGCATTGATTCCAGGCCTTGCTGCAACCGGGGCGTGTCCGTCAACAGATTATTGGAGAGATCCAACCGTGACAGCCTCGCAAGGCTACCCCGTTCAATCGGCAACTCATGCAGGGCGTTGTCGCTCAGGTCGAGCGTCTGCACCTCCCGAAAGGCCGCCAGGAAGCCGCGCAGTTGCAAGGCATCTACTCGCTGGCCCAACAGAAGCAAGGTACGTACATGTGAGAATGCATCGGCAGGCAATTGCGGAAGCTCGCTGAGCATCAACCCCGACAAGTCCAGCGTCGAGGCGGATACCGTTGAACCGTAGCGTTTGAAAAGTCCCTTGCGCCAACTGGTTCTGATGGCATGCGTCGCGTTGGATCGCCCGATTATCTCCCTGAGTGACTCTTGCGAGGCCATGCCCGTTTGCAACCAGTCAACAAGCTGCCTGTCGAGGGTTGCAAACTGCTCGCTCACGGTTTCGATGGCTGCGTATCGTTGCTGCTCGTCAGGCCACTGCTCAAAGAAGCGGTCGAAGATGCTCTGCGGCGACGCGCTCAAGCCTTCGCCCAGACGCTTCAATTCGCCTTTGCAGTAATCCCGGACCATCGCTTCGCGGTCAATAAGATGCTCGGGATGTGTCTTGACGTACTCATAGGCGACCTTGAAGTTTTCGCGGGAGAACTTCGACCAGTCAAGTGACAACCCCGACCACAACTTTTCGTGCCCCTCGAGCAGCCCTGCGGGCAAGGTGCTGATCCCGGTGTCCTTGAGGTTCAGGCGTTCGAGATCAGGCAGTTCAAGTACCCCGGCCGGCCATTCGAGCAAGGAATAGGCGACGATCTCCAGCTTGCGCAGTTTGTGCAACGGGCTGACGTCGAAGGCAATCGGCTGGTAACCCGACGAACAGACTGTCAGTTCCTCAATTCGGGTGAGCCTGCCCAACCGTGCCGGCATGTCAGCGGCAAACGGGACCGCGCTGTAAAGCGTCAGACTGGTCAGCCGCTCCATGCCCTGCAAGGCTTGCGGGACATTGCTGAACGTCTCGCTTGTCGCATTGATGGTCAGTTTCTCCAGATGCGGGAAAACGCCCAGCAGCACGTCGGCATTGGTATCGGTGATGCAGCGACCACGAACATTCAGCTCACGTACGTGAGAAAAGTCTGCTGTCAGAAGCGGTAGTGCCTCATCACATACTAAGTGCAACTGGCCGAAACGTGGATGGACGTGCGCCAGCGGTGAAGTTCGCCAGCTCTGCTTGATGTTGTGCACGACGCTGGACTTGCCACCAATCATCGATTGCAGCGTGGGTTCCGGTGTCGGTTGGCCCTCCCATTCGGCCAGTGTCGCCTCAAGCTCTTGCCATTCGCGGGTACGCCTTTGCAGTAGCTCATAGATTTGTGCGTCGCTCTTGCCCGACGCCAGTTGCTGAAGAATGAACCCGCCCGCCTGCTGATCGGTGAGGGTTGGATAGACATTCTGCACCCGTGGCACCAGCAGCGGATTAACGCCCTGCCCGCGTCCACTGGCGTAATAACCGAGGCCATGCCCCGGCACGCGCAGTGCCGGTTTGAAGGGTTTGCTGACGCCATGGCGCTTGCCGGCCAACCGGGCCAGTTCAGAGCGATGTTGATGGGCATGGTCAATCACCAGTCGACGCAGAGAAGCACTCTGACTGACGTCGGCAAGCCCCAAGGCCTGGCGGGACTTGTCAGGCAAGGCATGCATGACCGAGGCGAAAAAGTTATCGCCCTGGCGAGGAATGCCGTTGAGTTCCTCTGCACGTTCGTTGAAGGCCTGATAGGAAGGCCCCCGTTTGACCAGATATTTGAGCGGGTGGGTGCTTTCAGCGCCGAGACTATCGATCAACGGCCCATGGGTGCTGTTCTCGCGCACTTCCAGACGTACATCGGGCGACCAGCCAGGGAGTCTTTCCAGCACCCGAAAAGCCAGCCACCGGCTCTCGGCCGACGCCAGGTTTTCCATGTGCAGCCCGGCGACGGCATGATCGAAGCGCCTGCGCTGCGCGTAATCTCGCGACGCTTCCAGCAGCCTCAGAGGCACGCGCCTGCCACTGTCCAGACGCGCCAGCTCCTCGGCGTCTGCCTGCAGCAACACTCTGATGGCTGCCGGGCTGCCCAACCCGGGCGTCGCCCGTTGCAGTCTGGCAACCCGTGGTTCGTGCGAATGCGGCTCAGCATAGAGTTGCTCGAACATCGCCGGCTGACGGGTCTTCAGGAAATCCGCCAACTGCTTCCTGAATTCAACTGGTCGGGCTTCATTGACACGGGCCGCTTCAGCCCCCAGCAACCGGATAATCTCCGGCTCATCCAGCGTATCCAGAATACGCCCGGGCATCTGTTCACTCAGGACATCGGCGCGAGTGATCCGGATCGGTGCCTTGATACTGTCACCCGGCAATAACGCCTCAGTGCCATGCTTGACGCTAGCTCCGGACCAATCCGGGCCGTCGAAGATCTCAAGTACGCGCCCGGCTGGCCAGCGTGGCATTTGCGGCAGCAACGGCAATGCCAGCAGGAACTGGGCGTCAAGGCTGGTGCCTTGCTCGATCTGGTCGATGATCCGGATCACACCCTGATCAGCCTCGAACAGGCGCAAGGTATCGGCCAACGCCAGAGGTACAGGCAAATGATCCATGTGCATTTGGCGCAGAGCGTCATCACTGACTCCACTGACATCCGCGATATTGAGCAATTGCTCGTCGGAAAAGGCTTCGGTGCAATGGCCCATGCGTCGCAACAAAGTCAATCGATCCCAGCTCAGCGGCCGCTCCAGCGTATTCCGCCAGGCCCCCAGACGATTGTGTTCGAGGATAGGTTGAAAGGCTGAAGCATCGTTCGGATGGAGAATGCGCCATTGGTTCAACTGTTCGTCGAAGTGCGTCTGGTAGACCTTGCCCTGCTGGCGAATGTACGTCTTGCCATTCAATCGATGCAGGCCTTGCGCATCCGGGACAGACGCTGGATTCAATCCTGCAGGGCTTTCATAGGACGCAAGGTCAGGTGTCCATAACCGCCACTGGCCGTCGGGGCGCTCAATCAGTTCAGCGCTCTCGATCACCGCGACGGGCTTGGCCGCGCTCAGTCTGCCAAGGCCTTTTCCGACACCGGCCATGACCCCGATCAACGCGAGGTTTTCCGCCACATCGACCAGGTGCCCCTTGGCGGCCTGACGATCACCTTCAGTCCATTCGACAGCGCCCTCGAGCGACTCGTACAGCAACTGACCGGCCATCACCGTCATCATGATCTCGCCCAGCACCGGTACGAACATCGACACCATGTTCAGCGCGAACATGCCGAATTCCAGCAAATGATTGAGCCTTTTTGCGCGGACATTCGCGTCAACGTCTGCCGTCGGTACGGCGTGAGCACGCGCATCGGCGATGAACTTGTCGCTGTGCTGTTCATAGAGGTACTGCCACAGATCGGTATTGGCCGCCCAGATACCCGCCACGCCTTTGCGGACAATGCCGAACGGATTGAGATAGGGATCTTCCTCCGGTTCACGTTTGCCCGGACGCTCGGGCGGCAGCTCCTTGATCTGTGTAAGAGCAGAGAACGGTGGAATCATCTGGATGACTTTCACCCAGATCGAACGCAACGGATCTACCGGTGCGTCCGCCGAAGACCGGGTGAATTGACTGAAGTAATAAGGACGGTCGGCATAGGCCACGAACTGACTGAAAAAGCGCTGATAGGCCGTCGCCGCCTCATTCGAAGGCACAGAGTCAGGCGCCGTGAATTTGCGTTTGAATACTTCGCGCATCTGCGCTGAGGTGTAGCGTTTGAGCGGATGTTCCGGATCATGGGGGATGTAGACGATGAACTCGTTGGTGTAGCGATTGCGTTCGCTGATGCTGAACACCACACAACCGGTCATCCGGTGTTTCATCAGGCTCAGGTCGCGAAACCACACAGGTTTCTCGCCAACACGCGGATGAATCTCACCGTCGACGACCGACAGAATCATTCTATAGTCGTCCGGTTCGATGTCCTGCTTCAGCAGGGCCAGCTCGGCAGCTGCGCGCAGTGCGGTTTTCTGGCTGCTGATGAATTGCTCGCGCAATGCGCTGGCCGTCTGAAAGAACGCTTTCACGCGCGTCTGGTATCGGGCACCAATATCCAGCGTACGACACAGCGACAGAAACTGACTGACGGTGATCTCGGCCGTCACAGCCTGGAATGTACCGGGGTTCGACGTCTCTACGACAAACCCGGATTCGCGATGAAAGGCCCCCTCTTCGCATTCCGCCGCTTCGAAATTATGCAGGGCTGCCTGCAGCAGTGAGAGTTTCAATACTTCAAAACTGGACACCTCGATTTCCAGTGCACTGACTTCCAGAGCGTGCCTGAGACACAACAGGGTTTTGTTGACGTCGAGCTCGACATTGAATTGATCTTTAAGCGCTTTTATCAGTTGCGCCTCGGCAAATGCCTCGATGCTCTCAAGCGCCGCCATCGTCTTGTCCAGCCGTGACTGGGCAAGAAAGCTTTCAGTGACGCGCGCCTGCACGTCGCGTAATTGCTCAGCAGACAACTGCTGATACCACTGCGGCAACTGCGTGCCGGCACGTTTGATATGGGCACGACGTTCGGCGCTGGCATCGATCAGCCAGCCGGGCACCACGTGCTCAAGGCGCTTGCCGTGAATACTCGCGCTGGCCACAACCTTCGTTTCAACAGGCAACGGGCTGCGAGAATTCTTCGCCACTGCCGGCTGCGTCGGGGGATGAATGGACATTCTGTCGCTCCTGAAAAATGGAACGACAGAACACCATTTCCGCCTCGGCTGACTGCGGTACATAGTTATCGCTTCGGTCGCGAGTTGTTACCGACTGCGTCTGCAGTGACGAGGTGGCAACGGCACAATCCGACAGGTTGGCTATGCTCTCAGGGGAACCTAAACAGACGGGGGATTTATGGACGATCCAGTCGACAACAAACCGCCAACCTTCTGGCAGATGCTGCACAGCGTCATGGCTGCGGCATTCGGGGTGCAGAGCGGGAAAAACCGGGCCAGGGACTTCACCCATGGCAAGCCCAGCCATTTCCTGATCCTGGGCATTCTGTTCACTGCGGTGTTCGCCCTGACACTGTTTGCCATCGTCAAACTGGTGCTGCATTTCGCCGGGGTTTGACGTCGCTCAGTGCATCAGCGTTTGCAGGCCGAACGGGTAACGGTACGAGGCCGGCTTGCCCTTGGCTGAAAGCTGGCGGAAGTTCACGCCATAGTTGGGCGATTTGCCCATCGCCAGCAGTTGTCGGGCCTGGGATTTGTCGATCAATTGCAGCAACGGAATCTGCCGGTCACGCCCCCCGTATCGATCCAGATCGACACCCGACTCATGATCGTGCAACTCGACCAGTGCCCACCCCCCCAAGGTGAAGTGCTCACCCACCAGCGCGCTCAGACGCCCATCGATAACGGCTTGCAGCGCAGCGGGCGAAGTGTTGACCGCACTGAAAAAAACATCGCTGCCAGGCCGCTTCCCTGCTTCGGAAAAAGCCCTCATCGCACCGAAGGCCATTTCATCATTGGCCGACCACACCAGCGATACGTCGGGATAACGCTTGACCAATTGCCTGGCCTGCTCATAAGCGCGCTGTTGAGTCCAACCGCTGTAGACCAGTTGCCGCAACCGGACCTGCGGATGCTCGGCCAAGGCACGCTGCATACCCCGCTCGCGCAGTTGTGCCGACGGTGTGATTTTCAATCCGGAAAAGGCCAGCGCTTCAATCTGTTCGCCATTTTCAACCGGCGGATGCACCTGAATCAGTGCCTTCATCATCAGATATCCACCCTCTTCGTCGTTGGGAATCAGACTGCCAATGCGGTCGGGACGGTCTCCCACCAGGGCTTCCTGATCAGGCGTCAGCACCGCGTTGACCATGAACAGCTTCACGCCGCTGTCCTGGGCCATGCGCAGAATCTGTGGCGCGACGTATTGTTCATTGACGAACATCAGATAGTCGGGGCGATTGGCGCCCTGCAATGCGAGGCGCGCTTGAGCCAGAGTGAGTTCCGGCTGACGCTGGGAATAGAGGATCTGCAAATCGATGCCCAGATCGCGGGCGGCGGCCTGCATGAATTGCGAATAGCTGACCCAGAAGGCTTCTTCGGTCGAGCCCGGATTCAGAAAAAGCACCGATTCCGCCCGCGCGCAGGTTCCCAGAACCATGCCGAAAAGCAGCAGAGCGAGGTGGAAAATCTTCAACATGAACATCCGGGCCCAAGGAAAAATGGCCGCGCATTATAGCCCTCGAACCAGCGGCTATTGACGCCTGATCCCGTTATTTGTCCGACAATCTGTCGGAAGCGGACCCGGATGAGTCGTTTACTGATGACTGACCCAGAATACCGCTGTCCCTACAACGAGAATGATCAGGAACAAAATGGCCCACGCATCGACACTGCTATCGCTTTTTCTTGCCTTGGTCGGGTTGCTCATTGCATCGCCTCTTGTCGGTTTTATCGGTGATTGCAGAAAGACTCGACCACAGTTAAGACGATGATTGTCCGCACGACAAATGTGGGTTAGTTGACAGCCATTCTCGTTAGGCGATTTGGTTCTTTACATATACTCAAACATCACTTTTGCGCATAACTGCAAACGGGTATATTGCCCCGGCTCCGTTAGGGAGTGCGCGGCCGTGCGCGCAGAATTGCAGAGGCACCATCGGACTCCAGCAAGCGAAAACGCAGCGTTTTCCGAGTAGCCCAAAGCCTGAGAACAGGACTTATATGTACGTATACGACGAGTACGATCAGCGGATCATCGAGGACCGCGTCAAGCAGTTCCGTGATCAGACCCGACGCTATCTGGCAGGTGAGCTGAGCGAAGAAGAATTCCGCCCCCTGCGCCTGCAAAATGGCCTGTACATCCAGCGTTTCGCGCCGATGTTGCGCGTGGCGGTGCCTTACGGCCAATTGACTTCGCGTCAGACGCGCATGATGGCCAAGATTGCCCGTGACTACGACAAGGGCTACGCCCACATCAGTACCCGGCAGAACGTGCAGTTCAACTGGCCGGCGGTGGAAGACATCCCGGACATCCTCGCTGAACTGGCTACCGTGCAGATGCACGCGATCCAGACCAGCGGCAACTGCCTGCGCAACGTCACCACCGACCAGTTCGCCGGTGTCGCGGCCGACGAATTGATCGACCCGCGCCCATGGTGCGAAATCGTCCGTCAGTGGACCACGTTCCACCCGGAATTCGCCTACCTGCCGCGTAAATTCAAGATCGCTGTCAACGGTTCGACCGCTGACCGTGCAGCCATTGAAGTCCACGACATAGGCCTGGAGCCGGTACACAACGAAGCGGGTGAACTCGGTTTCCGCGTGCTGGTCGGCGGTGGCCTGGGCCGTACCCCGGTGGTCGGCGCGTTCATCAACGAGTTCCTGCCGTGGCAGGACCTGCTGAGCTACCTCGACGCCATCCTGCGGGTCTACAACCGCTATGGCCGTCGCGACAACAAGTACAAGGCGCGGATCAAGATCCTCGTCAAGGCACTGACGCCGGAAGTGTTTGCGCAGAAAGTCGACGCGGAAATGGAACACCTGCGCGGTGGCCAGACCACGCTGACCGAAGCCGAGCTGCACCGCGTCGCCAAGCACTTCGTCGACCCGGACTACAAGGCGCTGGACAACCAGACTGCCGCTCTGGCCGAGCTCGACCAAGAACATCCGGGCTTCGCCCGCTGGCGCAGCCGCAACACCCTGGCGCACAAGAAGCCGGGGTATGTGGCCGTGACCTTGTCGCTGAAGCCGACCGGCGTTGCCCCGGGCGACATCACCGACAAGCAGCTCGATGCCGTCGCCGATCTGGCCGAGCGCTACAGCTTCGGCCAACTGCGCACCTCGCACGAGCAGAACATCATTCTGGCCGACGTCGAGCAAAGCCAGCTGTTCACCCTGTGGGGCGAACTGCGTGAAGGTGGTTTCGCCACGCCGAACATCGGCCTGCTGACCGACATCATCTGCTGCCCTGGCGGTGATTTCTGCTCGCTGGCCAACGCCAAGTCGATCCCGATCGCCGAGTCGATCCAACGCCGTTTCGACGACCTGGACTACCTGTTCGACATCGGTGAGCTGGACCTGAACATCTCCGGTTGCATGAACGCCTGCGGTCACCACCATGTCGGCCATATCGGCATCCTCGGCGTGGACAAGAAAGGTGAGGAGTTCTACCAGGTCTCCCTCGGCGGCAGCGCCAGCCGTGATGCGAGCCTGGGCAAGATCCTCGGCCCGTCCTTCGCTCAGGAAGCCATGCCTGACGTGATCTCGAAGCTGATCGACGTGTACGTTGAACAACGTACCGAAGACGAGCGCTTCATCGACACTTATCAGCGTATTGGCATCGACCTCTTCAAGGAACGCGTCTATGCAGCGAATCATTAAGAACAACGAGGTCGTCGACGAAACCTGGCACTTGCTGCCCAAGGATTTCAACATCGACGAGATCAGCAACTGCGACGACTTGATCGTTCCGCTGCAACTGTGGCGCGAACACAGCCGCATGCTCAAGGCCCGCGACGGCGGCCTGGGTGTCTGGCTGGACGCCGATGAAGAAGCCGAAGAGATCGGTGAAGACGTCGCCGAGTTTCAGGTGATTGCCTTGAACTTCCCGGCGTTCACCGACGGCCGCAACTACTCCAACGCCCGCTTGCTGCGCGACCGTTATGGTTTCAAAGGTGAGTTGCGAGCAATTGGCGACGTGCTGCGCGATCAGTTGTTCTACATGCACCGTTGTGGCTTTGATGCCTTTGCCGTGCGCCCGGATAAAGACCCGTACGAAGCCCTTGAAGGTCTCAAAGACTTCTCGGTGACCTATCAGGCTGCCACCGACGAACCGCTGCCGCTGTTCCGTCGCCGCTAAGCTTTCGGGTTTACTGCGCAAACAAAAACGCCGGTCATTGACCGGCGTTTTTTGTGGCTGACTGTTTTACCAGAAGCGCTGTTGCGTCAGGCGACTCCACCAGCTCAGCAGTACACGATCGACCGATCCGCTGGCCGCCATGCCGATGCGCTCCTGCAGGCTTTTGCGTTCGGCGTAATGCAGGTGGTAGACCTCAGCCTTTTTCGCCCGGTCTGCCAGATATTCATCGCTGGTCTTGAGTTCATCGACCAGTTGCTTGTCCAGCGCTGCAACGCCGAGCCAGACCTCACCGGTAGCCACGTCGTCAATCGCCAGTTGCGGGCGATAGCGGGCCACGAAGTTTTTGAACAACTGATGGGTGATGTCGAGGTCTTCCTGGAACTTCTCCCGACCCTTCTCGGTGTTTTCGCCAAACACCGTCAAGGTACGTTTGTACTCACCGGCGGTGAGGACTTCAAAGTCGATATCGTGCTTTTTCAGCAAACGGTTGACGTTGGGCAACTGCGCGACCACGCCGATCGAACCGAGAATCGCGAACGGCGCGCTGATGATCTTCTCGCCGATGCACGCCATCATGTAGCCGCCGCTGGCCGCGACCTTGTCGATGCACACGGTCAATGGCACGCCGGCCTCGCGGATACGCGCCAGTTGCGACGATGCCAGGCCGTAGCTGTGCACCATGCCGCCGCCGCTTTCCAGACGCAGCACCACTTCGTCCTTCGGTGTGGCGAGGGTCAGCAGCGCGGTGATTTCGTGGCGCAGGCTCTCGGTGGCCGATGCCTTGATGTCACCGTCGAAATCGAGCACGAACACCCGGGATTTGGCCTCGGGTTTGCTCTTCTGCTTCTTCTCGGTCTTTTCCGATTTGGCCTGCCCCTTGCGAAGGGCCTTGAGCTGATCCTTGTCGAGCAGGGTCTGCTCGAGGCGCTCACGCAGGCCCTTGTAGAAATCATTGAGCTTGCTGACCTGCAACTGCCCTGCCGACTTGCGCCGGCCCTTGCTGCGCAATGCAGCAAAACTGGCCAGCACCACCAGAATGGCGACCACCAGGGTTACGGTCTTGGCCAGGAAACTGGCGTATTCGGTGAAAAACTCCATAAGACATCCAATGAGGCGTTTGAGCCCCATTCTACGGGCGTCTTTCAGCCAATGTCTAACACTGTTGTAACGGAATTCTAACGGTTTGTGACACCTCAAAGGGCCATTTCCAGAGGCCTGCGCGGGCGCGATAAGGCTCAGGCAGGCTCGCGATAAGGCTCACGCGAGGGCACCCACGGGGGGACGCGAGGGCTGACCCTGATTGAGGTGGTCACTCAGATTTTTCTGTCAGATTCTCAAAGACCCGACTGAGCAGATTAAGACTTTTCCTACAGACCCGCCCTTCTGTTTCCGGTAGCCTCCCCGCGCCAGATTAAAGGCTGGTTATGTCTATGGACGAAAGACGCAAGGACGATGCTCAATGATTTCTTCTGCTCGACTGGGTGACAAACACGTCTGCCCTTTACCTGGGCACGGGACTACCCCTATCGCTTCTGCATCCGGTGATGTGAACATCAACTTCATGGGGTCCGCTCGTGTTGGAGATACCTGTGGGTGCGGTGCAGTCATCACTACAGGCTTTCCTTCCATTCAGGTGAATGGCCGTCCTATGGCCCACTTAGGGAGCCCCACAAGCCACGGCGGGACAATCATCACGGGGTCAGGTGATGTCGGTGGTGGCTTTGTCATGGGTGATGCTGGTGGCGCAACGATCATCAACTTCATGGCCCTTGGAGCGTTCCGGCCGGATGGCTCTGTGGACGATGAGAAGATGGCGACCTTGTTGGCTGACCCGAATCTTAAAGAGAAGGCATTAGCGGCGAACGCTTTGGTAGACCCTAAGGCTGCCAGTAAGGAGCCTGAAGAGAAACCCGAGCCGAAGGCAGAACCTCCAGTCTGTACCGACCCAGACATGATGGAGAAGGTGGCGGACTACATCGCGGACGAGATGAATCGCAATATTCATCACCCTTCCGTTTTGAAGATGAAAGAGCTGCTCAGATACGACATTGCCAAAGAGACCCGCAAGCAAATGGATCTGCCTTGGTATGCTCAAGTTGGCGCGACGAGCCCTCAAGCAATCGGGGCGGCAAACGGCGCTGCTGCAATGGCGATTTGGACTGAGCGTGTTGGACAAAATCGGGATTGGGACCACAAGCCTAAAATCTATGCGAGGTTCGGTAGCTATTACCAAAAGCAAGGGGAATACGACTATTTCTATGATATCTGGTCAAATATCCACTACGGCTACGTAGGGCGAGCTGGCGGCCTTTCTGAAAGCGTGTTGGCCGATGGTGCCGGTGTTGAGCAGATTGCCTCGGACTCCATCCGAAAGGTTTTCGATTGGAATAAACGTCGGGGGCCTCACGCAACCCCAGGTGTCGATGGGATGAAGGCTTATGACGATGTACCGGATCGGATATCGATTGGCATAGGGATCAAACTATTCGCTGAGCATCCTGACGGAGGCATCACCGCCAAAATGATCATGGAGAAGGTTCTTGCAGTTAAACCAGAGGATTGGGGCGATGGCGTTATTGTCCACGTTTGCAAGCAAGCTGAGTAAGGGGAAAGTCGTAGTTCTTCTCCTGCTTGCAATACTCGTATTTTGGTATGTGACGTTGCCCAGAGTAGTCGTCAATTACCCCACGGGTGGCCGGGAGGAGCTGCGCTATATTTGGAACACTCAGCACCGTATCGACAAAGGAGGCATGCTCCCCGGTGAAGGGACGGCGGACATCGGCCATATTTTCCCTGATAAGGATTTCTTCATGATGTTTGATTGGTGGTCCGACAAGAAGCTTCGGAGGTGCATCGACATAACGCCAAAATGGGCGTCAACGACAGAAATCAATCTTGACGCCACAGGCAGGATCGACATAGCCAAGACCTCTCCAAACGTTATTTCCCGCTTGAAACCTTGCAAAGGCGAACTTGACCCTTTCCGGCCCTAAGTAGCCCTGCCAGCACCACGGCAAGGTCACCCATCACAGCCACCAAGTAGAACGCAGACAACATCCCCAAAGCCTTCGACCAAAGGACCACCTTGAGCAGCTCCCAGAGTGACAAGGAGTAGACCAAAAAATCGGTAGGTGACACGGTGGGTAGCCAGAGTGCGGAGTACAGCACAGGTCTTCCACCGTGTAGTCATCGCATAGCCCTCCTTGAGCTGTAGGTTTGGTGGTGTTGATAACCACCCACTCTCAGAGCCTCTAAAGGACTCCTCTAATCAGGGGGGGGGATATCCCTTACCCATGCGCCGCCTCGTCGACCAGCCGTGAAACCTCTGGCAACAGGCCTGTAACAAGCATTTCAAACAAGCGTATGTTTTTTCATTGACAGTACTCCGTCATCCTCATAACCTCGCCAAACCTTCAACGTACCGGGATGACGCGGACGTGGGCAGTATCTATCTGATTCGACATGGCCAGGCCTCCTTTGGTGCAGACGACTATGACGTCCTGTCACCCATCGGTGTGCGCCAGGCAGAAATCCTCGGCCAGCACCTCGTCGAACTGGGAGTCCGTTTCGATCGCTGCCTGGCGGGCGACCTGCGCCGCCAGCAACACACGGCCACCAGTGCGCTGGAGCAATTCACCGCCAAAGGCCTGTCGGTACCGACGCTGGAAACCGACGCCGCGTTCAACGAGTTCGATGCCGACGCGGTGATCCGCGCCCTGATCCCCGCCATGCTGGTGGACGAACCGGAAGCCATCGACATCCTGCGCAACGCGGCGCAGAACCGTACCGAATTCCAGCGCATCTTCGCCTTGGTCATCGAGCGCTGGCTCGCCGGCACCCACGACACCCCGGGCCTGGAAAGCTGGCTGGGTTTCGTCGAGCGGGTGCAAGGCGGGCTGCAGCGCATCCTCGAACAGGCCGACGGCAACCAGAAAATCGCCGTGTTCACCTCCGGCGGCACCATCACCGCCCTGCTCCACCTGATTACCCAAATGCCTGCCAGACAGGCATTCGAACTGAATTGGCAAATCGTCAACACCTCGCTCAACCAGCTGAAGTTCCGCGGTCGCGAGGTGGCTTTGGCTTCCTTCAACAGTCATGCACATCTGCAGCTGCTGAAGGCTCCGGAACTCATCACTTTTCGCTGAGTCCGGATAACTGTGACCCTTGCTGTAATCACCCAGCTCCCATTACCCAAGAAAGGATCGAACCATGACCTCCGTAGCTGATGCCGTAAAAGCGATGCAAGCCAAGTTCAACCCAGCCGCTGCTGCCGGTCTGGACCTGGTCTTCGGTTTCAACATCACCGACGAAGACAAGCAGTACTCGCTGATCGTCAAAGACGGCACTTGCGACATCAAGGAAGGCGAAAACCCAGATGCCAACTGCACCCTGGTGCTGGACAGCGAAACCCTGAAAGGTATCGTCAGCGGTGAAACCGACGGCATGCAGGCGTTCATGGGCGGCAAGCTGCGCGTTGAAGGCGACATGATGCTGTCGATGAAACTGTCCGAACTGTTCCCGTCGTAAGACGTCGTTCGGTTTGCAGAAAATCCCGCCCTGGTGGCGGGATTTTTGCGTTCAGGCATCAAGGATTTCGCTGAAGCACCGACTGCCTTCGCGAGCAAGCCCGCTCCCACAATGGAGCCGGCGGCAACCCGCCAATCCCGAAACAGCCAATCCCCCCGGTGGGAGCGGGCTTGCTCGCGAAAGCGTCAGCTCTGGCAGCAGGTCATCAACCGGCAAATGACGCGGCCAGCAGCTCCTGCGTATAGGGGTGCTTTGCCGCGCTGAAAAGATTGCCGGTCTCCCCCCGCTCCACCACCTGTCCTTCCTTCATCACGATCAGATCATGAGCCAGCGCCCGCACCACCGCCAGGTCATGGCTGATGAACAGGTAGGTCAGACCATGCTCTTGCTGCAAACGCCGCAGCAGCGCCACGATCTGCTTTTGCACCGTGCGATCCAGTGCCGAGGTTGGCTCATCCAGCAGGATCAAGTCGGGCTTGAGCACCAGTGCCCGGGCAATGGCGATGCGTTGCCGCTGCCCCCCTGAAAATTCGTGCGGATAGCGATGCCGCGTTGCCGGATCGAGACCCACTTCACGCAGTACCTCGATCACCGCCTGCGCACGCTGCGCGGCATTCAAATCGCTGTGCACCTGCAATCCCTCGGCAATGATCTGTTCGACGCACAGACGCGGACTGAGACTGCCGAACGGGTCCTGAAACACCACTTGCAGGCGTTTGCGCAGCGGCCTCAGCTGCTTGCCGCTCAACGCCTCCAGCGCCTCACCGGCAAAACGAATGCTGCCCTCGGCGTCGATCAGCCGCAAAATCGCCTGACCCAATGTCGACTTGCCCGAACCTGACTCGCCGACAATGCCCAAGGTCTTGCCGCGTTGCAGGTTCAGATCGATGCCCTTGACCGCCTGCAGGTAAGTCTTCGGCCGCCACCCACCGCCGCCGAGACGGAAGCGCACATTCAGATCGCGCACTTGCAACAAATCCTCGGTGGCGTCGAGACATAAGGCATGCCCGCCAGGTTCGGCATTCAGCAACTCGATGCTGTAAGGATGCTGCGGGGTGCGGAACAGTTGTTCGCACGATGCCTGCTCGACGATCACACCGCCGCGCATCACCGCCACCCGCTGGGCAATCGTGCGCACCAGATTCAGGTCATGACTGATGATCAGCAACGCCATGCCGAGCCGCTGCTGCAGCTCCTTGAGCAACAGCAGAATCCTGCGCTGCACGGTCACGTCGAGCGCGGTGGTTGGCTCGTCGGCGATCAGCAACTGCGGCTCACAGGCCAGCGCCATGGCAATCATTACCCGCTGTCGCTGGCCGCCGGAGAGCTGATGCGGATAGGCCTTGAGCCGTTCCCGGGGGTTCTGGATGCCAACCAGTTCCAGCAATTCAAGAGTGCGCTCACGGGCTTGCGCGCCCGCCAGGCCTTTGTGCAGCGCCAGGCTCTCGCCGAGTTGCCGTTCAACCGTGTGCAGTGGATTCAGCGAACTCATCGGCTCCTGAAAAATCATCGCAATGCGATTGCCGCGCAGCTGCCGCAGATAACGCTCATGCACGCCGAGCAGCTCTTCGCCGCGGTAGCGAATGCTGCCGTCGATCCGCGTGATGTTCGGGTCGAGCAGTTGCAGGATGCTGTGGGCGGTCACCGATTTGCCCGAGCCGGACTCGCCGACCAGCGCCAGGCACTCGCCCGGGCGGATGTCGAGGTCGAGGCCGTGCACCACTGGCTGGCCGTTGAATGCTACACGCAGGTCGCGTATTTCGATCAGGTTATCGCTCATATCAACTCCTCGGCTCAAGAGCGCGGATCAAAAGCATCTCGGCAGGCTTCACCGATAAACACCAACAGAGAAAGAATCAGCGCCAACGTAAAAAACGCAGTCAGCCCCAACCACGGCGCTTGCAGATTGCTTTTACCCTGGCCGATCAGTTCGCCCAGCGAAGCGCTGCCGGCAGGCATGCCGAAACCGAGGAAATCCAGCGCCGACAGCGTGGCAATCGCCCCGGTGAGAATGAACGGCAGATACGTCAGGGTCGCGCTCATCGCATTGGGCAGGATGTGCCGGCTGATCACCTGCGCATCGCCAACCCCCAGCGCCCGCGCCGCTTTGACGTATTCAAGGCCACGGCTGCGCAGGAACTCGGCGCGCACCACGTCGACCAGGCTCAGCCAGGAAAACAGCGCCATGATCCCTAGCAGCCACCAGAAATTCGGCTCGACGAACCCGGACAGGATGATCAACAGGTACAACACCGGTAGCCCCGACCACACCTCCAGCAGCCGCTGCCCGAGCAGATCGACCCAGCCGCCGTAATAACCCTGCAAGGCACCCGCGGCGATGCCGATCAGCGCGCTCGCGGTGGTCAATGCCAGGGCGAACAGCAATGACACCCGCGTCCCGAAGATCACCCGCGCCAGTACATCCCGCGCCTGATCGTCAGTGCCCAGCCAGTTCTCGCCGCTCGGTGGACTCGGTGCCGGCTCCGTCAGGTCGTAATTGACCGTATCAAAACCGAACGCAATCGGTGCAAACCACAGACGCCCGCCCTGCCCCTCGATAAGCTGCCGCACCTGCGCACTGCGATAGTCAGGCTGAAACGGCAGCTCACCGCCAAAATCCTGCTCGGTGTAGCGCTTGAACGCCGGGAAATACCATTGGTCCTGATACTCGACCAGCAGCGGCTTGTCATTGGCGATCAATTCACCGCCCAGGCTCAGGCCGAACAGCAGCAGAAACAGCCACAACGACCACCAGCCACGCCGATGCGCCTTGAAGCGCGCCCAGCGGCGCTGTCCGATGGGAGATAAGGTCAGCATCAGGCAGTCCTCGCGGTGAAGTCGATGCGCGGATCGACCAGCGTGTAACACAGGTCGCCGAGCAGTTTTATCAGCAGGCCGAACAGGGTGAAGATGAACAGCGAACCGAACACCACCGGATAATCACGCGACACCGCCGCTTCGTAGCTCAGGCGGCCGAGGCCATCCAGCGAGAAGATCACTTCGATCAGCAGCGAACCGCCGAAAAACACCGTCACCAGCGCCTGAGGAAGACCGGCAACCACCAGCAGCATCGCGTTGCGGAACACGTGGCCGTACAACACCTGACGTTCACTCAGGCCCTTGGCCCGTGCCGTCACCACGTACAGCCGCGAGATCTCGTTGAGAAAGCTGTTTTTGGTGAGGATCGTCAGCGTGGCGAATCCGCCGATGACCAGCGCGGTGACCGGCAACACCAGATGCCAGAAGTAGTCCGCGACCTTGGCCCACAGCGACAACTCGGCGAAGTTGTCCGAGACCAGTCCGCGCACCGGAAACCAGTCCAGCGCACTGCCGCCGGCAAACACGATGATCAGCAGCAGCGCAAACAGAAACCCCGGCATCGCATAGCCGATGATGATCGCCACGCTGCTCCAGACATCGAACGCCGAGCCGTTGTGCACCGCTTTGCGAATGCCCAGCGGAATCGACACCAGATAAGTGATCAATGTCGCCCACAAGCCCAGCGACAAGGTCACCGGCAGCTTCTGCCAGATCAGTTCGGTGACACTGGCACCCCGGAAAAAACTCTGGCCGAAGTCCAGCCGCGCGTAGCTTTTGAGCATCAGCCACAGGCGTTCACCGGCGGGGTTGTCGAAGCCGTACTGGCGCTCGATGTCAGCCACCAGTTTCGGATCGAGGCCACGGGTGGCGCGGGATTCGCCACCCATGGTTTCCACATGACCACCGCCCACCGCCGCGCCGACGCCGATGCCCTGCAAGCGCGCAATCGCCTGTTCCACCGGGCCACCCGGCGCGGCCTGCACGATGACGAAATTGACCAACAGAATGGCGAGCAAGGTCGGCACGATCAGCAGCAGACGCCGCAGACTATAACCCCACATGGGCGTACTCCTTTTGCTGTTGCTGCAGCTGCGTGGAGGTCAGCGCGGTCGGGCTGATTTCCCACCAAGTGTCGAGCCCGGCGTCGTACAGCGGCGCCGTCGCCGGGCGGCCGAAACGGTTCCACCATACCGTGGAAATCCCCGGCGGGTAGTAGTTGGGAATCCAGTAATAACCCCACTGCAACACCCGATCCAAAGCGTGGGCATGACGCAACAGGCTGTCGCGGTTGTCGGCCTGCACCAGCCCTTCAAGCAACGCATCGACAGCCGGATCGCGCAGCACCATGTAGTTGTTGGAGCCGGGATCGTCCGCCCCGTCGGCGCCGAAGTAATTGAACATCTCGCGCCCTGGCGCCTGGCTCACCGGATAGCCGACCACGATCATGTCGTAGTCACGATTGCGCACGCGGTTGGTGTATTGCGCGGTGTCGACCTGACGGATATCGAAACCGATGCCGATCTGTGCCAGGTTGCGCTTGAACGGCAACAGCAAGCGTTCGAAGCCCTTCTGGCCGTTGAGAAAGGTGAACTGCAGCGGCTCGCCACTGGCGTTCACCAACTGATCGCCATAAGGTTTCCAGCCGGCGGCCTCCAGCAATTTCAACGCTTGCAACTGCTCGGCGCGGATGTTGCCGCTGCCGTCGGTTTTCGGTGCTTCGAACACCCGGGTGAAGACCTCGTCAGGAATCTTGCCGCGCCACGGTTCGAGGATTTCCAGTTCCTCGGCATCCGGCAACTCAGTGGCCGCCAACGCACTGTGCGAGAAGTAACTGCGCTGGCGCAGGTACATGCTGCGCATCATCTGCCGATTGCTCCACTCGAAGTCCCAGAGCATGGCGATGGCCTGACGCACCCGGCGATCCTGAAACAGCGGTTTCTGCAGATTGAACACGAAACCTTGCGAACCTTGCGCGGCGCCGGGCGCGAGATGTTCACGAAGCAATTTGCCCTGCTCCAGCGCCGCCCCCGCATAGCCGATGGTGTAGCTGGTCGCGGAAAACTCGCGGTTGTAGTCGAAGCCGCCAGCCTTGAGCACTTGCCTGGAAACATCGGTGTCGGCAAAGAACTCCACGCTCAAGTGATCGAAGTTGTACAGCCCGCGAGTGATCGGCAGGTCCTTGGCCCACCAGTCGGCGACGCGCTGAAACTTCACACTGCGTCCGGCGTCCACCGCGCTGATACGGTACGGGCCACTGCCCGGCGGGATCTCGAAACCGGCGCCCTCGGCGAAGTTGCGCGTGCGCCACCAGTGTTCGGGCAGCACTGGAAGCGTCGCCAGATCCAGCGGCAAGGTGCGGCTGTCGTTGTTCTTGAAGTTGAAGCGCACTTGCGTCGGCGACTCCACCACGACTTCGGCGACATCGCGAAACTGTTGGCGGTATTTGAGACTGCCCTGGGTGGTGAACAGCTCGAAGGTGTAGCGCACGTCTTCGGCGGTGATCGGCGTGCCATCGTCAAACCTGGCCTTGGGATTGAGGTAGAAACGCAGCCAGCGGCGATCTGCATCCAGCTCCATCTGCTGAGCCACCAGGCCGTAGACACTGTAGGGCTCGTCCTTGCTGCGATAAGCCAGCGGCGCGTAGAGCCAGCCGTCGACATCGGCCACGCCGGTACCTTTGTCGATGTAGGGAATCAGGTGATCGAACGGGCCGCTTTCCAGCGAGGAGCGGCGCAGGGTGCCACCCTTCGGGGCGTTGGGGTTGGCGTAGGCCAGGTGCTGGAAGTCCGGGGCGTATTTGGGAGCCTCGCCGTAGACCGTCAGCGCTGGTTGCGGGGCGGCCCAACTGAATGAGGTTAAAAGCGCAACGGCACTGAATAAAATGAGTCTGGAGAACATGGGCAGATCCTTTTACGCGGTGCTGCGACTGGCCTCTTCGCGAGCAGGCTCGCTCCCACATGGAGGGCGGGCTCATCGCAAATCCCCTGAGGGAGCTTGCTCGCGAAGAGGCCAGTACAGTCACCACACATCCTGCCTACCTGTGATGTGCAACAGGCCGGCGACTTTTATAGGGCGGGCTTAGATCAATAAGTGACTAAAACCCGCCCACACTGGGCAAGTCAGAACTTGTAGCTGACCCGCGTGTACAGCGTCCGGCCAAACGGATCGCCGTATTTCGGGTCGTAGCCGCTCTGGAAGGTGTAGGTCTGGTTGCTGAACGGCGGCTCGCGGTCGAACAGGTTCTTCGCGCCGAGGGTTACGCTGAGGGTTTTGCGCCAGGTATAGGTGCCGGCCAGATCCCAGACGTTGTACGAGCCAACGTAATCGTGGGTCTCGCGGTCGGAGTCGTGGTAGCCGCTGGTGTAGCGGTTGGTCAGGGCGACGCCGTAGGGGCCGTAGTTCCAGCTGCCGGTCAGGCTGTGACGCCAGCGGGCCACGGCGCCGGCCGAAGCAAAGTCGCCGCCACGGAAATCGCCAAGCTTGTCGATGTAGTCGCCCTTGAGCTGCTGCTGGTACTCGTAACGGCTGACGTACGTGCCTTGCAGGCCAATGCCGAAGTTACCGTACGGGGTGCTCGGCAACCGGTAATCGAAGCTGACGTCGACGCCGTTGGTCTTGATCTTGCCGAGGTTGGCGAGGCCCGTAACGATGTGATCGATGGAGCCGTCAGGCTTGCGGATCAGGCGATCCGGGTACAGCTCCGGGTTCTCGAACACCGCTGACTCCGGGAACTCGGCGATCTGGTTGGCAATGTTGATCCACCAGAAATCCAGCCCGGTGCTCAGGCGCTCGAACGGCTGATAGACGAAACCGAGGGTGACGTTGCGCGCGGTTTCCGGGCTGAGGTCAGTGTTGCCGCCGGTGCGGCTGTAGAACTGCTGGGCGCAGTCGCGGTTGGCGATCCCGCCGTTGCTCGGGTTGCCACCGGCGCACAGCCGTGGATCGTTGTAGTTGGCGACAGTGAACGTGGTGAAGTTGGGGTTATACAACTCGTACAGCGAAGGCGCACGGAAACCCTCACTGTAGGCGCCACGCACCACCAGCTCCTTGAACGGCTGGAAGCGGAACGAATATTTCGGGTTGGTGGTGCTGCCGAAGTCGCTGTACTTGTCATGCCGCACGGCGGCGGACAGTTCGAGGCTGTCGAGCACCGGCACGTTGACCTCGGCGTACTGCGCCGAAACGCTGCGATCACCGGCAACGCTGGCATTCGGATCGACACCCAGGCTTTGCACATCGGCGGCGAACTGCGCGAAGCCCTGATGGAAATCCTCCTTGCGATACTCGCCGCCCAGTGCCAGTGCCGAAGGGCCGGCACCGAACCAGTCGCCAATCTCGCGGCTGACACGTCCGTCAATCGCCTTGACCCGCCCGACCGCCGTCGAGTAATCGCCATCCACCGCGTTGGCTGCCAGCAACGCCTGCCCGGCAGCAGTCTGGGCGCCAAACGGATTGATGATACCGTTGGCAATACCGGCGCTCACGGCGCGGTCGTTGACGTAGCCAGCCTCGATGGCATTGACCACTTTGTTCTGGTTGTACGACGCACCGACGTTGTAATCCCAGCCGACCACGCTGCCGTCGAAACTCAACAGCAAACGCTGGCCGGTGTTGTCGTCTTCATGCTGACGAGCGCCGACTGCGGTTTCGCGCCAGTTCACATCCACCGGTTGTGTCGGGTCGAGGGCGAAACCGTTGGGGCCCGGGGTAATGCCGTTGCCGGGATAGAACGTCGTGCCGGGGCTGATCTGGTTGCCCATCAGCGTGCCGGGGCCGATCTGCGTGCGGTTTTCGTTGCGTGCCCAAAAGTATTCGAGGCTGACGTTGTGGTCGTCCGAGAGCTTGCCGGTGGCTTTGGCGAACGCCGAGGTCTTCTCGGTTTCCGGCACCAGATCGAGGTAGTTCCACAGGCTCTGGCGGCAGATACCATTGCGTGCCAGCAGACCCGGGGCGTTGCAACCTGAACCGGCCAATGGGTTGGTAGCGTTGCTGCCCTGACTCCAGTTGGCCGGCGATGCGGTGCCGGAGGTGTAATCGAGACCGCGTCCGGGCTGGTAGTTGTAGCTGTAGCCACGATCTTCGGCGGCCAGGCGTTGCTGCTTGTCATGACTGACCACGCCAAACACGTTGAAACGGTCATCCTGCAAATCGCCGAAGCCCCAGCTGCCGCTGAAGTTGCGACTTTCACCACCGCCGGCATGGGTCGGCGTGTCGTAGTTGGTGCTGAGTTGGCCTTCGGTGAGGCTGGTCTTGGTGATGAAGTTGATCCCCCCGCCGATCGCATCGGTGCCGTACAACGCCGAAGCGCCGTCACGCAGGACTTCGACGCGATCAATGGCGGCGAACGGAATGGTGTTCAGGTCAACCCCGGAGCCATTGATCGCATTGGTCGCGTTGTTACTCAGCCGCCGGCCATTGAGCAGTACCAGCGTCTTGTTCGGGCCGATACCGCGCAAATCGGCATACGACGCCCCGCCGCTGCTCGACCCCACCGAGCGGCCGGAACCGACCGAAGACTGATTGGCGGAAATCCGGCTGACCAGTTCTTCGGTGGTGCTCACCCCCTGCTCGCGCAGTTCTTCAACTCGCAGAATGGTGACCGGTACTGCAGTTTCCGCATCGACCCGACGAATCGCCGTACCGGTGACTTCCACCCGTTGCAACTGGGTCGTGGGTTCGTCGGCAGCGACTGCCGGCAAGGTATTGATCGCCAGCAGCAAAGCCAGGCTCAAACGGGATCTAACGGGTGAAAACTGAATCATGAACAGCCATCCCTGCGTTTTGGTTTATGCAGGGATGTGCAATGGACAGCGGCGTTTTATAGAGCCCGATTTAGACCATTGGGTGATGAGGTTATGCAAAAAAATGGCACGTGTGGATCAAGCCAGCTCCATCTCCCTCAGCAATCTTGTATCCAGCCCAAACCGCTCCTGGGAAACCATCCTGAACTGCCCCTCCGCCAATTCGCAGCTTACCAGCAGATTCCACGAGTGCCGGGTTGCCGCCGAGGGGATCAGTACAAACGGATGCTCAGCCAATAACGCATCGGCGAACAGTTGTTGATTGGGGGATGGCTTGGCGGGGCTCAACCAATAAGGATTCGGCACATCCTCCGGCTGCACGATTTTCACTTTTGCTTCGCTGACGACTTCAAAACACGTGAGCACATAAGGTTCACTGTCCAGCGCATCAAAGCTGTGATGCGCTGCCACCTCCAGAATGGCCGAGGACGGATCGACTGATGCATAAACGACTCGCCGCCCGGGTATGTTCCATCGGCCACCATTGAGATTTGAACCCATCCCGCTGTCCCACGTCCCTCCGTAAACCTCGGCGTCCAGCCGCCAGGCATACCAGTGATCGTCCCAGGGCAAGGGATTCATGTGTAAACCCCGTATATCAGTTGCCCCAGATACTGCTCCACCATCTGAAACCCCAGTGAATGCCGGATCAACTCCACCGGTACGCGTCCGTTCAGGTAGGTGCTGGGTTTGCGCAGCCACTCCTCGGCCCGTGACTGCCTCCCGAAGGCGCGAGTGGCCTTTTCCAGCACCAACGCATATTGGTAGGCGACAACGCTCTGCTGCGGGTCAAGCCGTACCGTTTTACCTTCCTTCAGTAATCGCCGTACGGTGCTGACCGACTTGCCGGTGATGCGTTTGACCATGTCGCCTTGCAGATAAAGCTCAGACGTTGAAAGCATGTTGACGACATCGTTCAGCTCAAAACCTTCGTCGGTCAGGTCAACAATCAGAAAGGCGTCGTCGCCTATGTTCTGGCCATGGACGAGCAAGTCGACAGGTCTGCCCTCGGCCCTCTTCACCCCCGTCAGCCGGGGTACCTTGACGCTGGGCATCGTGACCTCCTCCATGGGGCATCTGGCACGATCGGTGCGCCAGTGAAGGCGATGGGAATAAGCAGGCGTTTCGTATTCGAGGTGGGGAGTTCGCATAATCCATCCGTTATCAGAGGCCTGAACGTCCAAGCCGTTTGCGACTTCAATGTCATGTCCGATGCTATAGATCACGCTTCCGACGACCAACCTGAGAATGTCGTCGGAAATATCCCCGTTTCTGCGAAATCCCGACCTGTTTCCGTAGGACATTACCCACGAATACCGCGCGCTCAACTGCCGAAGTGATAACTCACATCCAGCCACCACTGCCGCCCGTACGGGTCGTAGTTACCGGTCGGGTAATACGGCCAGCCAGCCGAGTCATCGTGTTTGATCTGGTTGAGCACGTTGTTCACGGTCAGCCCGACGCTGGCGCGGTCATTGAGTTTGTATCGCGCACTGGCGTTGAACACCGTCCACGGCGACAGGCGCCCGTCACCCGCGCCGTTGGTCACCGACCCATAGCGAATGCCCATCAGCGTCGCCGTGGCCTTCTGGTAATCCCAAGTCAGACTGGCGTTGACCTTGCTGCGCCAGTCGTAATTGGTTTGCGAAGTGCGCCAGTCCTGAGTCGGAGCCTCGTCCGACTCCTTGTAGAAATGCGACAGCACCAGGGTGTAGCCCAGCGCCGAGCTGAACGCGCCGTACTGGCCGGCGCCCCAGCGGATGTTGCTTTTGAAGTCCAGACCGCTGACCCGCTCGCTGGCGGCGTTGATCGCGTTGACTCGCACCCGTTGCAACTGATTCGGATCGATGGCGGCAGTGCCCGGGTTGCGATCAATGCGCGCCAGGGTCGACTGGCAGTTGGCCGAGTTGATGTCCTGCGTACCGTTGCGGCATTCGTTCTCTTGCTGCAACAGGCGGTTTTCGTCGACGGTGGTCAGCAGGTCGTCGATCTCTACACGCCAGAAATCGGTGGAGAAATCGAAATTGCGTGACGGCGACCAGACAAAACCGTAGGTCCAGGATTTACCGCGCTCGGACTCAAGGTTTGGCGTGCCGCTCTGGGTGTAATCGACCCGCCCGCGATCACACGCGCCCTGCACGCCCTGGCTGCAACCGTAGTAGTCGATCTGCGCCGGGTAATAGCCGTTGCTGTCGGACTGGTAGATGTAGTTCAGGTCCGGCGCACGGAAACTGGTGCCATAGCTGCCGCGCAGCAACAGGCTGCTGATCGGGCGCCATTCCAGCCCGAGGTTGTAGGTCTTCTGCTGTTCGGAACGATCGCTGAATTTGTACTGGTCCCAGCGCCCCGCCACTGTTGCCAGCACGGTGTCGGTGACCGGAATGCTGAACTCGCCACCGGCGGCATAACGCTTGCGCGAACCACCGGAGCTTTGCGCCGGGCTGACGCCGTAGAAAGTGCCGTCATTCAGGCCGTCATCCGGGTCGACGCGGTATTCCTGCTTGCCCGCCTCCAGCACGCCGGCGAATCCCACCGGGCCGGCCGGCAAGTCAAACAGATCGCCATTGATCGAAGCGTTGTAGCTGGTCGAGACCGACTTGCTGCGCTGGGTCAGGTTGCTGCGAAACTGCTGCCATTCCTGCGGCGTCAGCGGTCGGTCGAGGCGCGACGTATCGGGAGCGAACACCGGGTAGCCGTCACGCGTACCCAGTTGCGGGCCGAGGTAGAAATCCTGAATCGAGGACAGCGGCGTGTAGCGTGTGGTCCTGACGCTGCGGTATTCCGAGCGGTTGGCCGCCAGATCGTAGCTCCAGCCGGTGTCGGCGATCTTGTCCGAGAGGCCGAGGGTGCCGGTCCATGAGGTGTCGGTCCACTTGCTGTTGTTGCTGGTGCGACCGCCGATTTCCTCTTCACCGTAACGGCGGTACCAGCGCTCCAGATTACCGCTGTTCTGGTTGATGAAATCCGGCGAGGTGAACGTCGGGCCACGGGTGTTGTTCTGGATGTGGTCGAGACCATACATCAAGTCGGCAAACACCTGACCGCTGTCGCTGAAATGCCAGGTGCCACGGGTGTAGCCGTCGTAGTTTTCCTTTTGCGTCTGGATGGTCCAGTAATCGTTGTACATCTGATCGGTGCGGCAGCGGCCACCGTTGTTGAGCAGTTTGTTATCGAAGGTGCCTTGATAGGCGCCGCAGCCGGGGCCCAGGTAGCGGTTGTTGCTCAGGTCGCGGCGGTAACCGACGTCCGCCAGCGGCCCGCTCTGCATGAAGCCACGGTCGTCGGCCCAGATCGGATCGCGATTGGTCAGCTCCACGCCGAACAGACCGTCGAAGTCGCCCCAACTGCCACCGCCGCTGATTTGCAGGCGCTGGTTGTCACCCCCGCCGCGCTCGCTGGTGCCGCCCTTGAGATTGACGTCGACGCCATTGATCTGCTTCTTGAGGATGATGTTGACCACCCCGGCAATCGCGTCCGAACCGTAGATCGCCGAGGCGCCGCTGCTGAGGATTTCAATCCGCTCGATGACCGCCGAGGGAATGTTCGCCAGGTTGGTGAAGTTGACCTTGCCGTCGTATGGCGTCGGGTAATCGGCGACGCGTCGACCGTTGATCAACACCAGTGTGTGGTTGGGGCCGAGGCCGCGCAGGTTGATCGCGCTGGCCGCCGGTTGCCAGGTGTTGCCGTAGTCCTCGCCCTGGGTCATTCCGGTGTTTTGCGTTTGTGTGGCCAAGGCGTCGTAAACGTTCTTGTAGCCGCGCGCTTCCATCTCTTCGTGGGTGATGACGTTGACCGGGGTCGCGCCATCGCTCTGCGCGCGGGCGATGCGCGAGCCGGTGACGGTGACTTTTTCCATGCGGTAATCGGCGCTGGTGGCCGGTGCCACGGCGCTGACTTTTGCCGCCAGCGGCGTGCTCGCCTCGCCTTCGCGCACGCTCAGGCCCTGAGCGCTTTGCTCGACTTGCAGGCCGCTGCCGAGCAGCGCCTTCTCCACCGCCTGACGCCCGCCCAACGCACCGCGTACCGCACTGCTGCGCTTGCCTTGCACCAGGTTCTGGCTGAAGGAAATCGGTACGCCGGTCTGGCGCGAGATGTCCAGCAGCACCTCATCGAGTGGCCCGCTGGCAATGTCGAAGGTGTATACCTGAGCGACCGAATCCTGCGCATGAACCGCGATCGGCCCAAGCCCCAGCGCCAGGGCGGCGGCGAGGGTCAAGCGAGGTAATTGTTGTTTGAATGAAATCATCGAGGGCTTCCCTGTTGAAGGCGTCTGCAGGGAATGAGCAGCGGGCCGGCGCTTTTTATAGGGCGGCGATTAGGCCAAGAAGTTATGAGGCTATAACCGCGCGCCGATGCTGACCCAGTACGGGTTGTGCCAGGTGACGCGGATCGGCAGCGAACGCTCCAGCAGTTGCAGCGTGCGGTCACTGTCATCGAGCGGATAGAGACCGCTCAGGCGCAAGTCGGCCACCTCGGGACTCAGGTGCAGGATGCCCCGGCGATAGCGACGCAGGCTGTCGATCACTTCGCTCAGCGGCCGGTCGTGCACTTCCAGGCGACCTTGCACCCAGGCGCTTTCCTGACCGTTGCTGCGCTGCAGAGCCAGAATGTCCTGCGCGTTGAACGCCAGACTCTCCCCCGCCTCCACCACTTGCCGCGCACCGCCGGCCGTGACCACTTCGACCTGCGAATGCAGCATCACCAAGCGGGTAAAATCGTCGTTCTGCTGCACCAGAAATCGGGTCCCGAGGGCACGCATCCGGCCGTGCTCGGTCTCGACCATAAACGGTCGCGCGCGGTCCTTGGCCACGTCGACCAGCAACTCGCCGCTGCGCAACGCCAACAGGCGCTGCAGCGGATCAAACTGCGCCACCACCCGCGTCCGCGCATTCAGACTCAGCGCACTGCCATCCTCCAGGGTGAAATCGCGCCGCTCGCCGATGCCGGTTGCCAGCTCCCCGGCCTCCGGCAGCCAGCCGTAGCGGCGCCCGAGTAACCCGGCCAGCACAGCGATACCGAGCACACTCAGGCTGCCGCTGAGAAAACGCCGTCGACTCGATGGTGCATTCAGGCTGTGCAGCAGGCTGTTGCGCGGTAGCCCGCGCAGGGTTGGATGACGCAGCAGGTTCAGGCCGCCGCCCATTTGTTCGATGATCCGCTGGTGCCGTGGGTCAGCCGCTCGCCATGCCTCGAACGCCGCACGCTCGCCGCTACTGGCTTCGCCGGACTGCAACAGCGCCATCCACTGCGCGGCCTCATCGATCACCGCTTCGTCCGGCCTCATGCCTGCATCGCCTGATAGCAGCGCTTGAACGCCTCGACCATGTATTGCTGCACGCGGCTGGTAGAGACGCCGAGTTGTGTGCCGATTTCGCTGTAGGTCAAACCGTCCAGTTGATGGTAGAGAAACGCGGCCTTGGCCTTGGCCGACAAACCGTTGAGCAAGCGATCGACCGCCAGCAGCGCCTCGATCACCAGCGCCCGCTCTTCCGGCGATGGATGCACCGGTTCCGGCGCCAGCGCCAGGCTTTCCAGATAGGCGCGTTCCAGATCCTGGCGGCGCCAGCCTTCATAAACCAGCCGCCGAGCGATGGTGGTCAGCAGCGCCCTTGGTTCGCGAATCGCGCTCGGGTCCGGCAGGGCCAATACCCGTAGAAAGGTTTCCGAGGCGATGTCCTGTGCACTGTGTGGGCAACCCAGCGTGCGGCCAACGGCAGCGCACAGCCAGCGATAGTCCTTTTGGAACATTTGCCCAATCATCCGGTAATGCGGGTTTTGAAACTCCCCCATGCCTTGCTCCCTGAAACGGGTCCCACCCGCTGCGAAAAACTACCATTCTGCCGGGATCGTCCGGCTCCAGATCAGATGGCGACTGTGCAATAGCGCTGCAGACATTTGAAGTAATTAAAAATCAGGATAAACAAACTATTGAGAATAAGCCGCTCTGTCGGCGCAGAAATATTGACTGACACAACGTTGACCCCGGTCAGTTGCCCGCCTTGAAGCACTGACTAATCTGCGCGCTCCATCGAAAGCCAAGGACGGCTCACCGAGAGCCCGCGGCTGCCCCTTCAAGGAAGAAAACCATGCGATCACTGAAGATTATTCTGCTGTCCTCGGCATTCAACGGTCTGACCCAACGCGCCTGGCTGGAACTGCGTCAGGCCGGGCATTCGCCCAGCGTCGTGGTGTTCACCGACGAAGCGTCGGTGTGCGAACAGATCGAACACAGCGGCGCCGATCTGGTGATCTGCCCGTTCCTCAAGGACCGCGTACCTCACGCACTGTGGAGCAATGCCCGACGTCCGGTGGTGATCATCCATCCGGGCATCGTCGGCGATCGTGGCGCCAGCGCGCTGGACTGGGCGATCAGCAACGAGCTGACCCGTTGGGGCGTGACCGCCCTGCAAGCGGTGGAAGAAATGGACGCCGGTCCGGTCTGGGCCACCTGCGAATTCAACCTGCCGTCGGGCTTGCGCAAATCCGAGCTGTACAACGGCCGGGTCAGCGATGCGGCCATTCTCTGCATCCGCGAAGTGGTCGAGAAATTCATTGAAGGCTTTGTTCCGGTCGCGCTGGATTACACCGACCCGAATGTCCGTGGCCGCCTGCAACCGAACATGAAGCAGGACGACCGCACCTTCAGCTGGCACGACTGCTCGCGCTTCATCAAACGCTGCATTGACGCCGCCGACGGCCAGCCGGGTGTGCTGGCGAGCCTGGCCGGCGGGCAGTATTACCTGTACGACGCGCACCTTGATCAGCGCACCGGCATTCCCGGCCAGATCCTCGCGGTGCATGACGACGCCGTGCTGGTCGCGACCGGCGATCAAAGCCTGTGGATCGGCTCGCTGCGGCGCAAACCACTGCCCGGCGAAGAGACCTTCAAGCAACCGGCGCGGCATGTGCTGACCGGGCAATTGGCCGGAGTGCCGACCCTCGACTGGTCGATCGCCAGCCAACCGTTCAACGACGAGGCGTATCAGCCGATCCGCTATCGCGAATCCGGGCATGTCGGGGAGCTGACCTTCGAGTTCTACAACGGCGCGATGAGCACCGAACAATGTCAGCGCATGGTCGAAGCGCTGCGCTGGGCCAAGTCCCGGGACACTCGGGTGCTGTTGATCAAGGGTGGACGCGGCAGTTTTTCCAACGGCGTGCACCTGAACGTGATTCAGGCTGCGCAGGACCCGGGCGCCGAGGCCTGGGCGAATATTCAGGCGATCGATGATGTCTGCGCCGAGCTGCTCAGCGCGCAGCAACTGGTGGTCAGCGGCGTAACCGGCAATGCCGGAGCCGGCGGCGTGATGCTGGGGCTGGCCGCCGACATTGTGTTTGCCCGGGCCGACATCGTGCTCAATCCGCATTACAAGAGCATGGGCCTGTATGGCTCGGAATACTGGACCTACAGCCTGCCCCGCGCGGTCGGCCCGGCGATGGCCGAGCAACTGACTCAGGCTTGTCTGCCGGTCAGCGCCATGCAGGCGCTGCAACTGGGCATGGTCCAGGAAATCGGCCCACGCTGCCCGGATGAGTTCTCGCTGTGGCTGCTGCAACGGGCCAACGCAGCGCTGACCGATCCGACCTATGCCGCCGTGCGTGAGCGCAAGTTGCGGGTCGATCAGGTGCTGATCGAGCAATGCCGTGAAAACGAATTGCAGGAAATGCAGGAAGACATGCTCTACAACCGCCACCAGTTCGCCGAAAAGTGCAGCCACTTCGTCTACAAGCGCAAAGCCTGCGGCACGCCGGCGCGACTGGTGGCGGATTGGGCGCGGGTGCGCAAGACCGAGTTGGCGGGTTGAATGTGTGGTGACCGGGCGGGCCTCTTCGCGGGCAAGCCCGGCTCCCACAGGGTTGTGCATCGTTCGCGAAATTTATGTCCAGCGCCAGGCACTGTGGGAGCCGGGCTTGCCCGCGAAGGTGGTGTGTCGGACACATTGGTTTGACAGGGTGACCGCTATCGCGAGCAGGCTCACTCCTACAGGGTTCTGCATCGTTCGCGAAATCCATGCCCACCGCAGAACCCTGTAGGAGTGAGCCTGCTCGCGATGAACGATGACGCGGTGTCGGGCCGGCACTTACAATGCCCGCACTTCAGACATCGGCCCGCCCATGGACATCGACCTCGCCCGCACCTTTCTGGAAATCGTCCGCCACGGCAGCCTGGCTGCGGCGGCGCAGAAGTTGTTTGTCACGCAAACGGCGATCACCGCCCGGGTGCAGAAACTCGAAAGTCAGCTGGGCAGTACGCTGTTCGTGCGCAACCGCGCGGGCGCGAAGTTGACGGCCAATGGCGAAGCGTTCGTGGTCTACGCCAATCAACTGGTGCAGACCTGGGAGGCGGCGCGGCGTGACCTGCCGCTGTTGGACGGGTATCACAACGTGCTGCACATCGGCGGCGAAGTCAGCCTGTGCAACCCGTTGATGCTCAGTTGGGCCGCACAACTGCGCGAGAAGATCCCCGGTCACGCACTGCGCATGGAAATCCGCGACGGCGAAAACCTGCTGCGCCAACTCGAACTCGGCGTGCTTGATGCCGCGCTGGTCTATCAGCCGGAATACTGGCCCGGCCTGCAAGTCGAGCAGGTGCTGGAAGAAAAACTGATTCTGGTGCGTGCGCCGAACCGCCCGGATCCCTACGTCTACATCGACTGGGGTCCGGATTTCCGTCGTCAGCACGACGCCGCCCTGCCGGACAAAGCCAAGGCGGCGCTGAGCTTCAACCTCGGCCCACTGGCCCTGCAATACATCCTCGAACACGGTGGCAGCGGCTATTTCCGCACCCGCGTAGTGCGCAGCTATCTGGAAAGCGGCGCGCTGGAAACGGTGACCAAAGCCCCGGAATTCGGCTACCCGACCTATCTGGTGTACGCCCGCGAACGCGACTCGGCCACCCTGCAGCAGGCCTTCGATCTGCTGCGTCAGGTGATCGAGACCGATGACGACTGGTCGCAGCGCTGGAACCCGTTGAGCTGATCGGCCGCTTTACACCGGAGCATGGCGCAACTGACCTCAAGGTGCGGCCTGCACAAGCGGCCGGATCGGCTAATCTGCCGGGTATAACAACAATACCCACAGGTGAACGCAGTGAGGCAGACCACCGAGGCATTTCGCAGCCGTTACCGCGCGGCCATCCATCCGCTCTACAACCCGTGGCTGCACGGCGCTTTCGTGCTGCTGTTCGGCGTGCTGGCGATCGGCGCGTTCTGGAACAGCGTGCAGCAGGTACGCGCGCTGGAATGGCTGACCGTGCCGCTGACTCTGTTGTTTTTCAACTTTGGCGTGTACATCGTCCATCGCCATCTCGGCCACCACAAAAAGACTTTCGCCAAGCTGTTTTATGCGCGGCATGCCGGTGACCATCACAGCTTTTTCACCCCCGGACACATGACCTATGACGGCGCCCGCGACTGGCGGGTGATCCTGTTTCCGGCCTGGTTGATCGTCGTGCATACGCTGCTCATCACGCTGCCGCTGTGGTGGCTGTTCGCACAGGTCAACGCCAATGTCGCCGGGCTGTTCGGCGGCTGCATGGTGCTCGGTTATCTGACCTACGAGGTGTTTCACGCCTGCGAGCATCTGCCGCCAGATAATCCGCTGAGCCGTCTGCCGTGGATCCGCCAGATGCGTCATCTGCATGAACTGCATCACCGCCGCGAGCGCATGCAGGAGCGCAATTTCAATATCGTTTTTCCGCTGATGGATTACCTGTTCGGCACTCTGTACTGGGAGCCGCAACCCGCCCCGTTGCGCTATTCGAGACCGCCCATGACCCGCATGCAGCACCAGATCGATATCGCTGGCGAACCGGTCGCCGTGCTTCGTTACGCCGCCAGCGTCCATCACTGGCCCGAATGGCACCCCTCGTCGCTGAAGATCGACGGCCCGCAAGGCCCGCTGCATGCCGGGGCGCGCTTTGAGGAAGACATTCATGCCGGTGGGCGCGCCGGTCACTTGAGCTGGGAAGTCAGCGAGTACCTGCCGGGCCGGCGCTGGTGCGCACGGGCGCGGGGCGATCACGGTTTATCGTTGCTGCTGACCTACGAATGCACCGCCGAAGCCGACGGCACGCGGTTTGTACGCACCCTGGATTATCGGTTCGACGGGTTGGGCATGCGCCTTGCCAATCTGTTGCTGCTGAAACGGCGCATCGAGCGTGAATCGGCCACGTCGATGCAGGCCCTGCGCGACATGGCGCTCAAACACCTGACACTGACGGGGCATCATTCATGAAGCGACTGCTGTTGCTGCTGGTCATCCTCATCATCGCCTTTCTGCTGTTGATGCCAACCAAGGTTCAGCCGGTGGCCTGGAAGCCGCCGCCGGCACCGTCGCTGAGCGAAGGGGTGTACGCCGAAAACCAGCGGCTCAAAGCCATCGAACAGGTTGGCCCCGGCGACATCGACGGCCCGGAAGCACTGCTGCTGGAAGGCGACTTTCTGATTACCGGCCTGCATGACGGGCGGTTGATCCGCACCAGCCTCGACGGCAAGGAACGCAAAGTCCTCAGCGACACCGGCGGCCGGCCCCTGGGCCTGGCGCGGCATCCCAACGGTTTGCTGGTGATTGCCGACGGGGTCAAGGGCCTGCTGTCACTCGACGCTCAAGGCCAACTGATCGCCCTGACCACGGAGGCGAATGGCGTACCGTTCGGCTTCACCGACGATGTGGCCATCGACAAACCCGGGCATTACGCCTATTTCAGCGATGCCAGCAGTCGCTGGGGCTATGGCCATGACGGTGAGGCGATCATCGAGCACGGGGGCGACGGGCGTTTGCTGCGCTACGACTTTCAGACGGGCAAGACCAGCGTGCTGCTGGACAAACTGCAGTTCGCCAACGGCGTGACGCTCGGCCCGGATGACGCCTATGTGCTGGTCAACGAAACCGGCGCCTACCGCATCAGCCGCTACTGGCTGAGCGGCCCCAAGGCAGGCACTCACGACCTGTTCATCGACAACCTGCCAGGCCTGCCGGACAACCTCGCGTTCAATGGCAGCAACCGCTTCTGGGTCGCGCTCTACGCGCCGCGCAGCGCCTTGCTCGATGGCAGCGCCGGGCATCCGCTGGTGCGCAAGATGATCGTGCGGGCACTGACCGTCTTGCCTAAACCGGTGGAGAAGCGCGGGTTTGTGCTGGGACTGGATCTGCAGGGCAAGGTGATCGCCAATCTGCAGGATGCCAGCAGCGGCAATTACTCCCCGATCACCACGGCGCGCGAGTATGGGGACTGGTTGTATTTGGGGTCGTTGAAGGCCACGCACATGGCGCGGTTACCGTTGGCTGCTGCGTTGAAGTGATGCTTGGCAAATGTGGGAGCGAACCTGCTCGCGAAAGCGGTGTGTCAGGCGAAAATGATTTCGACTGTACTGGCCTCTTCGCGAGCAAGTCCGTTCCCACAGTTGAAATGCAATCCCCTGTGGGAGCGGGCTTGCTCGCGAAGGCAATCTGTCAGTTACCCGACCTGTCGAACTTGTCGGGATCTTCGTCTTCAGGAAGATCCTCCTCCGGCTCCTCGGGATGAGTCGAGGTGTGCGCCGGGCTGTTGGGCTCCGGATGCGTCGGAACCGGGTCGAATGCGCCCTGCTCTTCACTGGGGAATCTGGGTTTGTTCATAAGGCACCTCGCAAAGAGTCGCGTAATGAAGACTCTGAACATTCGAGGTGCCATTGGTGACTGTCGTTCCCGTCGCGTCACCACCAAGGGTCGGTGGCGCGACTGACGGTCAGGATCGAGCCTGCAACTGCGCAACGATCTTGTCTTTGACCTGCAAGCGCTTCTCTTTGAGTTTCTTCAGTGTGTCATCACTGGGCGCATCCGAGGTCGCCGTCTCGGCCTTGACTACTTCGGCGTCCGCCTGGGAATACTTGTTGATCAGTGCGTCCAGAAATGGATCCTCGGTGCGTTTTTGCTGGATCTCTTCCTTCGTAAGTTTCAAGTCCTGGTACAGGTCATGGGTCACCGGCATGGAACACCTCCGTCAGTTGATCGGCAGCCGACGCGACCGATTGCGTCAGCCAGTATCAGAATGGCCTTGGTTGAGCCGTTCTGTCGACCACCTGTCAGACCAGCGGTGGCCGTTCGTCGCCCTGTCGTAAACGCGATCAAACCTTTGCCTGCTCCGTTCCCTCCATTGAATAACGTCAACAAAAACCTGTGTGGAGATACACCAATGGACGGATTCAACCTGCGTCATCTCATGTTGGCTGTCGCTTTGAGCAGCGGCATGGGCAGTGCCTTCGCGGCCACCTCGAACAATTTCGTCGACAACGCCGCAGCCGGTGGCATCTCGGAGATCGAGACCAGTCGCCTCGCCCTGGAAAAAAGCCAGTCGGCCGACATCAAGGCATTCGCCAACATGATGATCACCGACCACGGCAAGGCCAACGATGAGCTGGCCGGCATTGCCAAGGCCAATGACATCAAAGTCCCGGACACCACCACCCTGATCAAGCAGGCCAAGGAAAAGATCCTCGACCTGCGCGATGAGTCCTTCGACGCGGCCTACGCCAACAACCAGGTCAAGGCCCACGAAGAGACCATCGAACTGTTCAAGAAAGAAGCCAACACCGTCACCGACGACCAGGTCAAAGGCGCCACGGAGCTGAAAGCCTTTGCGCAGAAAATGCTCCCGGCGCTGGAAAAACACCTGACCGCTGCCAAAGAACTGCAGGCCAAACACCCGAGCAAATAACAGCGCACAAAAGGGTCGCATTCATCAGATGAGTAGACCGCAAAACCCCGTAGGAGTGAGCCGGCTCGCGATGGTGTCAGGTCAGATCATTCATTCTTGGCTGACACGCCGCTATCGCGAGCAGGCTCACTCCTACAGGGGGTTGCGTGTATCCACCGAGAACCCTGTGGGAGCGAGCCTCCTCGCGAAGGGGCCGGCCGGGGCGCCGCAGTTATCGGCTCAAGGCCCGGGCCAGAAACGGCGCAGTCCGGCTCTTCTTGCTCGCGGCGACTTTCTGCGGCGTGCCGGCCGCGACAATCCTGCCACCCTGATCCCCAGCGCCTGGGCCAATGTCGATCACCCAGTCGCTCTGCGCCACCACGCGCATTTCATGCTCGACGACGATCACTGTGTGCCCTGCCGTGACCAGATTATCCAGTTGCTCCAGCAGCCGATCGACGTCTCGCGGGTGCAATCCGGTGGTCGGTTCGTCCAGCACGTACAAGGTCGCACCACGCTGATTGCGTTGCAGCTCGGTGGCCAGTTTGATGCGCTGCGCCTCGCCACCGGACAGCTCGGTGGCCGGTTGCCCGAGCCGTAGATAACCGAGGCCGATGTCACGCAGCACCTCCAGCGAACGACGAATCCCCGGCTGTTCGGCGAACACCTCAACCGCCTCATCCACCGTCAGTTGCAACACCTGCGCGATGCTCAAGCCTTGCCACCGAATCGCCAACGTCTGCGGGTTGTACCGCGCGCCATGGCAAGTCGGGCACGGCGCGTACACGCTCGGCATGAACAGCAATTCAACACTGACAAAACCCTCGCCTTCGCAGGTCGGGCAACGGCCCTTGGCGACGTTGAAGGAGAACTGCCCGGCGTCGTACCCCGCCGCCCGCGCCTGGGGGGTGGCGGCGAACAGTTTGCGCACGTTGTCGAACAAACCGGTGTAGGTCGCCAGATTCGAACGCGGTGTGCGGCCAATCGGTTTCTGATCGACCTGCACCAGCCGCTTGATCGACTCCAGCCCCGCCGTCACCTGGCCGCTGCTGACCTGCGGCGCATCGTCTTCGAGGCTGAGTTCTTCCGACTCCTGCTCAACCACTGGACGCCCCAACTGCGCGCCTACCAGTTCCAGCAGCGCCTGACTGATCAGGCTTGATTTGCCGGAGCCGGAAACCCCGGTCACCGAGGTGAAGCAGCCCAAGGGAAACTCGGCGCTGAGGTGGTTCAGGTTATTGCGGCTGATGCCCTCAAGTTTCAGCCAGCCGCTCGGCTTGCGTGCAGTGCGCGAAGTGTCTCGGGCTTCGGCAAACAGATAGGCCCGGGTCTGCGATTCGTCGATCTCGGCCAGCCCTGCCGGCGGACCGCTGTACAGCACCCGGCCACCCTTCTCGCCCGCCGCCGGCCCGACATCGATCAGCCAGTCGGCGCGGCGCATGGTTTGCAGATCATGCTCGACCACAAACAGCGTATTACCGTCGGCCTTCAGCCGCTGCAAGGCCTCGAACAACGCTTCGCCATCGGCCGGATGCAGGCCGGCGGACGGTTCGTCGAGCACGTAGATCACGCCGAACAGTTGCGAGCCCAATTGCGTTGCCAGCCGCAAACGCTGCAGCTCGCCGGACGACAGTGTCGGCGTGCTGCGCTCCAGCGCCAGATAACCCAGGCCCAGGTCAGTCAGGGTGCTGACCCGCTCCAGCAAGTCCTCGGCAATGCGCTGCGCCGCCAGACGTTTTTCCAGCGACAGGTTTGGCGTATGGCGCACATCTGGCGCGCTGGCGTGGCCGCTGGCACCGTGGGCGACGCGTTGCTGGCGAGCCTCGCGGGTTTGCGCATGGCTCAGGGTTTCGCCGGTTTCTTCGGCGTGCTCCAGATACGTCGCCGCAGCCACGGGTTTCAATACTTCGGCCACTTGCAGCAACGGCATCTGCGACAACTCGCCAATGTCGTAACCGGCAAAAGTCACCGACAACGCCTCGCGCTTGAGGCGCTTGCCGTCACACAACGGGCACGGGCTGCCGAGCATGAACTGTGAAACACGCTTCTTCATCAGCGCACTTTGCGAATGAGTGAAGGTGTGCAGGATGTACCGCCGGGCGCCGGTGAAGGTGCCCTGATAACTCGGCTCCAGGTTGCGCTTGAGGGCGACCCGGGTTTCTTCCGGGGTCAGCCCGGCGTACACCGGCACGGTCGGGGTTTGTTCGGTGAACAAAATCCAGTCGCGCTGTTTTTTCGGCAGTTTCTTCCAGGGGATGTCGACGTCGATGCCCATGGTCACCAGGATGTCACGCAGGTTCTGCCCCTGCCACGCCAGCGGCCAGGAGGCCACGGCGCGTTGGCGAATAGTCAGGTTCGGATCGGGCACCATCAGCGCTTCGGTCACCTCATAGACCCGTCCGAGGCCGTGACACTCAGGGCAGGCGCCTTGCGGCGTGTTCGGCGAAAAATCCTCGGCGTACAGCATCGCCTGTCCCGGCGGATAACTGCCGGCGCGCGAATAGAGCATGCGGATCAGGCTCGACAACGTGGTCACGCTGCCCACCGAGGAACGCGTGCTCGGCGTGCCCCGTTGCTGTTGCAGGGCCACGGCCGGCGGCAGGCCTTCGATGGAGTCGACATCCGGCACGCCAACCTGATCGATCAGCCGCCGCGCATACGGCGCCACCGATTCGAAATAGCGCCGTTGGGCCTCGGCGTACAGGGTCGAGAACGCCAGCGACGACTTGCCCGAACCGGACACCCCGGTGAACACCACCAGCGCATCGCGAGGAATGTCGACGTCGACGTTCTTCAGGTTGTGTTCACGGGCGCCACGCACCCGAACCATGCCGGCGGGTGCCTTGGAGGTACGTTTGGAAGTCATTGGCTGTCCCTGCAGAAAAAATTAGGGGCGAAGCTGAACCCTGTGGTGAGGGGATTTATCCCCGATCGGCGGCGCAGCCGCCGCAGCCACTGCAAATGCCATGGGAGCTGGAAAAATGCAGGGGAGCGCTGCGCACTCCATCGGGGATGAATCCCCTCGCCACAGACAATCCTCTGCCATAGGTGATCACGCACTCAGCACCGACCGTATCATCTGCAGCAACGCCTCCGGGCTATACGGTTTACCGAGCAAATGCGTATCAGGGCTCAGTTGGTGGTTGCGCGAAATGATGTCGCGGGTGTGGCCGGAGGTGAACAGCACCGCTACCGGTGGCGCCTGGACCTTGGCCCATGCCGCCAGATCGGAACTCTTAATCAACCCCGGCATCACCACATCGGTGAAAATCAGATCGACTTCGGCACCTTCCAGCAGCATCTGCATCGCCACGTCGCCATTGCCGGCGGTCAGCACGCGGTAGCCTTCTTCGCGCAGCAACTCCACAGCCGAGGCGCGTACTGCGTCGTTGTCTTCGACCACCAGAATGGTCTCGTGGCCGCCGCCCTGCTGCTTGCCGATACTCGGCGTCTCAGCGAGGACCGGGCGCAGGCTACGTGGAAAATACAACTGCACGCGCGTGCCCTCGCCCACGGTGCTGTCGATCTCGACGTGCCCGCCGCTTTGTTTGACGAAGCCGAACACCATGCTCAAACCGAGCCCGGTGCCCTGGCCATCGGCCTTGGTGGTGAAGAACGGCTCGAACACCTGTTCGAGCATTTGCGCGGGAATGCCTGCGCCGGTGTCGCTGACCACCACCCGTACGAAGTCACCGGCGACGATGCCTTTGCCGGCGCAAAAGGTGCTGTCCAGCCGCGTGTTGAGCGCGCTGAGGACAATCGTGCCCTCGCCCTTCATCGCATCCCGGGCGTTGATCGCCAGGTTGAGAATGGCGTTTTCCAGCTGATTGCGATCGACGTTGATGTGCCACGGTTCTTGCGGCAGTTGCACGTCGATCTGAATGGTTTCACCCAGCGCGCGCTGCAGCAATTCACCGACGCCGTCGAAGATCTGTCGCGGATCGCACACCGCCGGCGATAGCGGCTGACGCCGGGCGAACGCGAGCAATTGCGACGACAGCTTGGCGCCGCGCTCGACCGCCGCCAGCGAGGCGCTGACCCGACGCTGCACATTGGCATTGCCCGGCTCATGCCGCGCCAGCAAATGCAGATTGCCGGCGATCACCTGCAGCAGGTTGTTGAAGTCGTGGGCCACACCGCCGGTGAGTCCGCCAATGGCTTCGAGCTTCTGCGACTGGCGCAACTGCTCTTCGGCGGCCAGCCGTGCATTCACTTCATCGGCCACCCGCTGTTCAAGGTTTCGGGTGAATTTGAGCAGGGATTCTTCGGCGTTCTTGCGCTCATGAATGTCGATCAACACCCCGGGAAAACGAAACGGCGCACCGTGCTCATCGAACTCGCACGCGCCGCTGGCGAGCACCCACAGATAGCTGCCGTCCGCGCGCCGCACGCGGTATTCGGCGTTGTACGGCTCGCCGGTCTGCAGCGAATGATTGACCCGATCCTGCACCCACGCCAGGTCATCCGGGTGAATCCGCGATTCGGTGAAGGACTGCGGCAGGTTGCTCAGGTCCTGATCCGGCGGATAGGAAAAGGTCCGGGCGAAACGCTCGTCGGCGGAAAGCACATTGTTCTTCACGTCCCAGACAAACGAGCCGAGCAAGGCCCCGGCATTCAGCGCCAGACGCACCCGCTCGTTGTCGGCCCGATAGGCATCTTCAGCGGCCTGGCGCAGGCGTTCGGAGCGCATGAATTCGGTGGTCTCGACCACCATCGCCATCACCCCGGACGGCACGCCGTCATCGTTGCCGACCGGGCTGTAATACAAATCCATCCAGACATCTTCGGGCACGCCATCGCGCAACAGCACCAACTCCTTGTTGCGGTAGGACAAGGTGCCGCCCGCCAGGCAGGTGTCGACCACGTGCCGGTTGAATTCGGCGACTTCCGGCCAGCCTAACTCCACCGGCACGCCCAACAGATACGGATGGCGGCCACCGGCAAACTGCGAGTAGGCGTCGTTGTAGATCATGTACCCGGCGCGGCCCCAGAGCATGACCATCGGCAACGGTGAGGCCAGCATCAATTGCACGGCGCTGCACAGACTGGCAGGCCAGGTGTCGAGCGGGCCGAGTTCGGTCTGGCGCCAGTTGAACGCACAAATGCGCCCGGCCATCTCGCCTTTCCAGCCGTCACAACCGTGGCTATCGGATAAAAACTGCATCGATTGACTCGGTGTCCTGTGGTGTTTGCCCGATACATCGCGACGCCAAAACGCCGCAACGCCCGTCTGTTTCGAGCGCCGTCGGCCGCATTGGTTTCATTAGAGGTATAGCCGATTTCACATCCGGCTCCGGTTTAAACGCCGATCAGGTGTTTGAGCGGATGGTAGCCAGTTTTCATCTTCGCGGCGACGTCCAGAATCGCCTTTTCGATACCGTTCAAATGCGTGCAGGTCAGTTCGATGGCGGCGCTCTGGTTGCCCGCTTCAATATGCTCGATCAGGCGCAGATGTTCGTTGTCGCGACAGGCTTCATGGCTGTCGTCATCCAGCGCGGCGATATACAGCGAGGCACGGGAAATCAGCTTCTGGAACCAGTCGAGCAGCACCGGATTGTTCAGGCTGCGCGCCAGTTTGATGTGAAACTCGCCAAGCAGATGGATCAGCCGCTCGTGGTCGCCCGCTGCGTGGGCTTCGTCTTCGAGCAGCAGGTGCTCGCGCAAGTCCTGCATCGCTGCAGTGTCCTTGCGGCGGCACAGTTCAGTGACGATACCGATCTCGATCAGGCGCCGGGTTTCGAACAGCGAACGGATCTCTTCGTTGCTCGGCAGCGACACCGATGCGCCTTTGTTGGGCTCGGTGGTAACCAGTCCTTCGGCCTCCAGTTGCTTGAGCGCGGCGCGCACCGACGTGCGGCTGACATTGAACAGTTCGGCCAGCGAGGCCTCGCCCAGCTTCATTCCCGGCCGCAGCGAACGCTTGCAGATCGCCTGGTAAACCCCTTGGTAGACGCGGTCGACCGTGGTTTCCGGTTTCTTCTCGGTCATTCGAACACTCCTTTAGCCTCCGGCGCACACGGTGTTCCAGAGTGATGCGCCGTTTGCGCACATAAGTGTGGCGCAGAATATCGCCTTCGGCGTCGAGATGCAGGGTCTGGATCGCAAGTTGAATGGGATTGAGGCAGCGAGAGGTTCGCGGGGGCTGGTGGGCCGGGGACTTTTTCGATAGAGGGGCGAACGGTTTTGCCCGCCCCCCAAATAAATCAACAGCCCAACACATTCCCCCTGTGGGTGCGGGCTTGCTCGCGAATACGGAGTGTCAGTCAGTGCATAGCTGACTGAGACAACGCCTTCGCGAGCAAGCCCGCTCCCACAGGGAATGTGGGTGTGCCGGTAATTTTCAGTCAGTGCCGTACTTCGGCGAACGCGGGCCATACAGCAGACCGGCGTGCTGACCGGCCGACAGCAGACGATTGCTCGCCACACCGGCCATCGGGTAACCGGCATCGGTCGAACTGTTGATCACCTGCTTCACCGCGGCGCTGATCAGCATGCCGACGAGGCCGCCACCACTGTTGTTGCCACCCTCTTCGCTCGACGCCCGTGCCGAACCGGTCCACAGCGTGGTGCCGGATTTCAGGTCCACCAGTTTGGCGGTGGCGGTCACAGCAGTTTCGCTGCTGATGACCATGTACCGCGTACCGTACTCGGTCACGGTGATGTACAGCGCAGCGTCGGCGCCGAAGATTTCCTTGAGCTTGTTGGCCGGCGCCTGATGGATGTCATCCGGCGTGGTCAGGCCGTTCTGGCGGAAGGTTTCGTCCACCAGAGCGATCGGCAGTACGTAGTAACCGGCCTCGGCCAGCGGAAACGTCACTTGCGACAACAGGCTGTACGAGGCTTTCACGTCGGGCGAAGTGTTCAGCGGCGGCAGTACCAGAATGGTCTTCGGACGTGCCTGTTTGTACGCTGAATAGTCGACGGTTTTCGGCGCGACGCAGCCACCGAGCACGGTCAGGGCCAAACCGGCGGCCAGCAGTTTCAGGGTGCGCGAGATCATTTGGCGTCTCCGGTCTTGGCGTTTTTAAGCAGAAAATCCATGTATGGGCCGGACTCGGGGAACAGCGCTTTCTCGGTGCGAAATTGCTGCACCATCTGGTCGTCCTTGCCCATGCTCAGGTACAGCAGACCGAGGTGCGCGTGGTAGCCCGGCGGCACGGCCTTGCCGGTGGAGCGGATCTTCTGCAGGTCGCGCTCCAGCACTTCGGCCTGGGCTTCCTTCGGCTCTTCGCCTTTGAAGTATTCGTAGACCTGCGGTTGGTAGTCTTCCCACTGGTACAGGGTTTTCGGGCTGCTGCAACCGGCCAGCAAGGCGCTGGCGGCCAGCGTCAGGGCCAGCAGCGACCGCGACAAAGTCAAATTCATGGGGTATTGCTCCTTGCAATGAATAGCGATCAGTTACCCGGTTTCCAGGCACCGGCGTTCATGCCATCAACCAGGCGGTTGATCGCCTCGCGCATGGCCAGATCGAGGACTTTGCCGTTGAGGGTGGAGTCGTACGCAGCGGTGCCGCCGAAGCCGATGATTTCGCGGTTGGACAAGGCGTATTCGCCGGCGCCCTGGGTCGAATACACCACTTCGGAGGTGCTGATGTTGACGATGTTCAGGTTGACCTTGGCGTAGGCGACCTGGGTCTTGCCACGGCCGAGAATGCCGAACAGTTGATGGTCGCCGGTTTCCTTGCGGCCGAACTCGGTGACGTCACCGGTGACCACGTAATCGGCGCCTTTCAGGCGTTGAGCCTGGCCCTTGATCGCCGCTTCCTGCTGGATCTCGCCCATATTGTCGCGATCCAGCACGCTGAAGCGGTTGGTCTGCTGCAAGTGGGTGATCAGGATGGTCTTGGCCTGGCCGCCGAGACGATCGACGCCGTCGGAGAAGATCCCGCGCATGTAGCTGGAGCGGTTATCGAACTTGCCCACCGCCATTGGTACGCGAACGCCGGTCCAGACCTGAGTGGCGCTCTCGACCTTGGCCACCGGCAGCGCGCGGGAGCTTTCGGTGGCGCAGCCGGCAAGGGAGCCTGCGAGTGTGCCGAGCACGGCAATCGCAACGCCTGAGACCAACATCCGGGAGATCATTCTCACTGTGCATTCCTTCTGAAAAAACGGTGTGTCCCGGCACGACAACGCGGTGGGGAGCGGGAAAAGGGGCGGCATTATGACAAAGTGCCATCATTCATGACAGGACTTTTTGACGCCAGGGAATTGGCTGTTTTGATCCGCACACAAATCAATTGTGGGAGCGGGCTTGCTCGCGAAAGCGCTGGGTCAGTCAATAGGGATGTCGGCTGATACACCGTCTTCGCGAGCAAGCCCGCTCCCACAGGGGATCAGCGCGCTAATGAAAATCGCGGCTCTGCACACGGATGCCGTCGAGCAGCGGGCTCAGGTCGCTCAACCGCCCGGCGATCAGGTGCCGGACTTCGCCTTCGCGCTCCCAGCGGCCATCGACCTTGAGCAGTTGCGAACCGACCAGCACCTGGCGCTGACGCTCGGCCAGATCGCGCCAGACCACCACGTTGACGTTGCCGAACTCGTCTTCCAGGGTGACGAAGGTCACGCCGCTGGCGGTGCCCGGTCGTTGCCGGCCGGTGACCAGCCCGGCGATGCTCACCGGCCGGCCGTGGTCGACATCCAGCAACTCCTGCGAGCTGCGACAGCGCAGGGCCTTGAGTGCGCCCCGCAGCAGCGCCAACGGATGCGGCCCCAGCGTGGTGCCAAGCGTCGCGTAATCGGCCTGCAGGTCCTCACCGACACTGGGTTTGGGTAGCAGCACATCGGGCTCTTCCTGACTCGGCAATCCGGCAAACAGGCCCAGTTGTTTCTGCACCCCGGCCACTTCCCAGCGCGCGCGATGCCGATGCCCGGCCATCCCGCGCAACGCCCCGGAATCGGCGAGCAACGCCTGGGCCCGACTGTCGAGCGCGGCCCGTTCGCCCAGGTCGGCGATATCGGCAAACGCCCCGCGCGCCCGCGCCGCTTCGATGCGCCGGGCATCGTCCTCGCGAAAGCCCTTGATCATCCGCAGGCCCATGCGGATCGCCGGTTGCGTGCCGCTGATCGGTTCCAGGCTGCAATCCCAGTCACTGGCGCGCACGTCCACCGGACGGATCTGCAATTGATGGCGGCGCGCGTCCTGAAGGATCTGATCCGGGCTGTAGAAGCCCATCGGCCAGCTGTTGATCAGCGCACAGGCGAACGCTGCCGGCTCGTGACACTTGAGCCAGCAACTGGCGTAGGTCAGCAAGGCGAAACTGGCGGCGTGGGATTCGGGAAACCCGTAACTGCCAAAGCCCTTGATCTGCTCGAAGATCTGCGCGGCGAATTCCGGGGTGTAGCCGTTTTTCTCCATGCCAGCGGCGAGACGCTCCTTGTGCGGCTCCAACCCGCCGTGGCGTTTCCACGCGGCCATCGAGCGACGCAACTGATCGGCCTCGCCGGGGCTGTAGTCGGCGGCGACGATGGCGATCTGCATCACCTGTTCCTGAAACAGCGGCACGCCGAGGGTACGTTTAAGCACCACCTCCAGCTCCGGCGATGGATAGGTTTCCTTTTCTTCCTTGTTCCGGCGGCGCAGGTACGGATGAACCATGCCGCCCTGAATCGGCCCGGGGCGGACGATCGCCACTTCGATCACCAGATCGTAGAAATTCGCCGGGCGCAGGCGCGGCAGCATCGACATCTGCGCCCGGGACTCGATCTGGAACACGCCGATGGTATCGGCGCGACTGATCATTTCGTAGGTCGGTTGGTCCTCGGGTGGAATCGTCGCCAGGCTCAGATCCAGATGGCGATGACGGCGCAGCAGGTCGAAGCAACGGCGGATCGCGCTGAGCATGCCGAGGGCGAGGATATCGACCTTGAGCAAGCCGACCGCATCGAGGTCGTCCTTGTCCCACTGAATGATCGTGCGCTCGGCCATGGCGGCGTTTTCCACCGGCACCAGCGTGTCCAGCGGCTGCTCGGAAATCACGAAACCGCCGGGGTGCTGCGACAAGTGCCGGGGGAAGCCGATCAGTTGCCCGGTCAGGCTCAGCACCCGACGCAGCACCGGGCTGTCAGGGTCAAATCCGCCTTCGAGCAAGCGCGCCAGCGGCGGGGGTTCATCGCTCCAGTGACCGCAGCAATCGGCCAGCGCATTGATCTGGTCCGGCGGCAAGCCCAAGGCCTTGGCCACATCGCGCACCGCACCGGCGGCGTGGTAGGTGCTGACCACCGCCGTCAGCGCTGCGCGACGACGACCATAACGACGGAACACGTATTGCAGGACTTCTTCGCGGCGCTCGTGTTCGAAGTCGACGTCGATGTCCGGCGGCTCGTTGCGCTCTTTCGACATGAAACGCTCGAACAGCAGCGTGGTGCGATCCGGGTCGATCTCGGTGATACCCAAGGCAAAACACACCGCCGAGTTGGCCGCCGAACCCCGGCCCTGACAGAGAATCTGTTGCTCGCGGGCAAAACGCACCACGTCATGCACGGTGAGGAAGTAGCTTTCGTAGCCGAGCTCGGCGATCAGTTTCAGCTCCTTATTGATCTGCCGCAGCACCTTGAAGGGCGCGCCTTTTTCCCAGCGCCAGGCGATGCCCTCTTTAGTCAACTGGCGCAACCAGGAACTGCCGGTATGCCCCTGCGGCACCAGTTCTTTCGGATACTGATAGCGCAACTCGCTCAGATCGAAGGTGCAGCGCCGGGCCAGTTGCACCGAGGCGTCGAGTAACGCCTGCGGATACAACTCGCGCAACACCTCGAGACTGCGCAGATGGCGCTCGCCGTTGGGGTGCAGGCGCAACCCCGCCTCGGCCACCGGGACGTGATGACGGATCGCGGTCATGGTGTCCTGCAAGGCTCGCCGGCCACGGGCGTGCATGTGCACGTCGCCGCTGGCCACGGCGGCAATCTGCAGCTGATCCGCCAGACTCAGCAGTGCCGCCAACCGGCGCTGATCGTCTTGCCCGCGATGCAGTTGCACCGCCAGAAACAGACGCTCGCCGAAGGTCTGTTTCAGCCAGCGGCCCTCCTCGACATCATCCACGGTGTCCGGCACCCACACCGTAAGCAACCCCGGCAGCGGCTCGCGGAAATCCTCGCGCAGCACCTGGTACTGGCCTTTCTGCGTACGCCGCCGGGCTTGGGTGATCAAGCCGCACAAGGCCTGATACCCCGCCAGATTTTCCACCAGCAACAGCAGTTTCGGGCCGTTGTCGATGCGCATTTCGCTGCCAATGATCAGCGGCAATTCTACCGATTTCGCCGCCTGCCAGGCGCGGACAATCCCGGCCAGCGTGCACTCGTCGGTGATCGCCAGCGCCTGGTAACCGTGCTTTTTCGCCCGCTGGAACAGCTCAAGGGCACTGGAGGCTCCGCGCTGGAAACTGAAGTTCGACAGGCAGTGCAGCTCGGCATAGCCGTGGTTCATGCAAACCAGCCCTGCAGCCATAACGGACCGCCCTCGCCCACGGCCCGATAGGCCCAGCCCTGCTGACCGGCGCGGTTCTGGATCAGGTAGTAATCGCGGCGCACGTCGTCACCGTCCCACCAGCCGGACTCGATGCGTTCCGGGCCCATGAGGATCCGCGCCGAACCTTCGGCCACGCTCTGCGGTTCGCCGAGCAGCCAGCCCGGGCGCTGAACGCTCGGCAACCCGCTGCAGCGCTGCTTGTCGACGCCGTTCTGCCAGGCGCATTCCGGGCGATGGTCAGCCTGGAAGCGCAGGCCCTGCACCGCGTCGTCGCCGAGCCGTGCGCGCAGGCGTTCGCGCAACTGCTCCCAGGGCAAGGTCTGTTGCGGACGCTCATCGAACAGTTCCTGAAACTGCGGCACGAAACTCGGCAGATCTTCGGCACGCAAGCGAAAACCGCGCACCGGCGCTTCGACCTGCACCTGCTCCAGCCGGCCCCGGGCCAGTTCGAAGAGCATCGCCGGATCGCGCTCGGCGCTGAGCAGGCCGACCTTGATCAGCGTGTCCGGCAACCCGGCATGTTCCAGGTGCAGATCAAAACGCTGCACGCCGCTGTCGCGTCCGCAAAGGAACGCCGACAGGTCACCGGTCAACCGGCGCAACGGGAACAGCAGCGCCTGATGGGATTGCACGTCGAAATTGAGTTCGATGCGCACATCAAAACGGTCCGGCGGCAGATAGAACGCCAAGGCCAGCGGGCGCGCGCCGAACAGGGTGTCGAGGTGTTTGAGCATCGATGCTTCAAAACGCCGAGCCAGGGCCTGACGCGGCAGACTCTGCACCTGGCTCAGATTGCGCAGGCCCATGCGCGCCAGCGCCGTGGCGACTGGCGGTTCCAGCCCGACACGGTCGACGGGTAACTGCCCGAGGTGATGCTGCAAGGCTTCACCGTCGGGCACCACCAGGCCATCGTAGGCGTTGGCCAGCACGCGCGCTGCCACCGGATTCGGTGCGGCGACGATGCGATGGCGAAAGCCCAGCTCGGTCAGCTCCTTGCGCAGCCGCGCTTCGAACTGCGCCCAGGAACCGAACAGGCCCAGGCTGGACTCGATCTCGAACACCACGGTACGCGGGTAATGCACGCTGACCTGCGCGCTGAAACGATAGGCCCACGCCGCCAGAAACTGCTGCCAGTGCTCGACCTCGGCGAGGTCGTAGTCGGCGGTGGCAAAACCTTTGCTCAAGGCCTGCGCGGCGGTCATCGACGGGCCGGCGCGCAGGCCGAGCTGACGCGCCGGCGCATTCACCGCTTGCAGCACCCGGCGCTGGGCCGGGCCGCTGAGCAGCACCAACGGTTCATCGGGATCGGGACGCTGACGCAGCACCGCGTCGAGCGCCAATTGCGGAAACAGAATGCAGACCCAGCGCATGACGACCTCAGTGCCCCACGGCAAACGCAATCGGCGCCGTACGCGCCAGTCCGCCGCGGCATTTGAGTACGCGCAACTGGGCAGGTTTGGCGTCGATGGCAATCCGTAGCGCCGCCGGCGACGGGTTGACCGCCTCGCTCAACGGGCGCCAGGCAAAGGCCAGGGTCTGGCCGGTTTCCGCGGCCACCTGCAAGCGCCGCAACGCGCGGTCATCGGCCTTGTGTGGCCAGCACAGCACTGCGCCGCAACTGCCCGAACGCAGGCATTGTTCCGCCGCCCATAAGGCATCGCGTTCACTGGCCTGAATCACCGACAACCGACGCAGATCGATCCCGGCGTTCTCCCACGCTTGCGGGTACGGCACGAACGGTGGCGCCACCAGCACGATGCGCTCGCCCGCCGCCGACAACCGCGCCAGCGTCGGCCAAACCAATTGCAGTTCACCAACCCCGGGGCCAGCCAGCAGAATTTCGCTCAGCGCCGCTTCCGGCCAGCCACCGCTGGGCAATGCTGCATCGAGCGCGGCGTGGCCGGTGGGTTGCGGGCTGGCCGCCGGGGGCGCAGGCCGGCCCTTCCAGACCTGGCCGCCATTGAACAGCGTATCGAGTGCAATCACGGCGCCCATCAGCCTTGCCTCACCAGACCGCAGAACACCCCTTCGATGGCCAGGTCCTGATCGTCGCGCACGACAATCGGCTGGTACGCCGGGTTGCGCGGCAGCAGGCGCACCGTAGCGCCGACGCGTTCGAAGCGTTTGATGGTGACTTCGCCGTCGAGCCGCGCCACCACGATCTGGCCGTTGAGTGCCTCGGGATTGCGCTTCACGCCGACCAGGTCACCGTCGAGAATGCCGTCTTCGATCATCGAATCGCCCTGCACCCGCAGCAGGTAATCCGGGGTGCGGGAGAACAGCGCCGGATCGAGCATCAAGCGGCTATGGATGTCGGCATCGGCGCCGATCGGCGCACCGGCGGCGACCCGGCCGAGCACGGGAACATCCAGCAGCTCCGGGCGCGCCGGTTGCCCGAGCAGGCGAATGCCCCGGGCCTGATGCGGATTGACCTCGATAAACCCGGCTTCAGTGAGCGCCAGCACATGCTTGCGCGCCACGCTGCGCGAGGCAAAACCAAAAGCCTCGCTGATTTCAGCGAGGCTTGGGGGCTGACCGTGTTCGGCGATGCGTTCGCGGATAAAGGTCAGGATGGCGGTACGGCGGGGAGTCAGATTGGTCATGGAGTACATTTGTACTCTTTCACGTTTTTGCTGGCAATGACCGCCAGTCAGCTCAACCCACGCTCGGCAAGAAACCCCGAGATTGATCGTCCCCACGCTCTGCGTGGGAATGCCTCTAGGGACGCTCT